>NZ_JBFTLY010000006.1:0-206074 GCF_056396685.1 Pseudarthrobacter sp. 05T312 | reverse complement strand
CCCCGCGTTCCGCTACGAACGCTCCCTGGACGTCATCACCCAGGGCCGGAACCTGGGCATGGTCACCAAATCCAACCTCATCCTGGGCATGGGCGAAACCCGCGAAGAAATCAGCGAAGCCCTCCGCGACCTCCACGCCGCCGGCTGCGACCTGATCACCATCACCCAGTACCTCCGCCCCTCCGAACGGCACCTCCCCGTGGACCGCTGGGTCAAACCCCAGGAATTCGTGGACCTGCAGCATGAAGCCGAAGAAATCGGCTTCCTCGGCGTCATGTCCGGCCCCCTGGTCCGCTCCTCCTACCGCGCCGGCCGCCTCTGGGCCACCGCCATGCGCAAAAAAGGCCGCGACATCCCCGCCGAACTCGCCCACATCGCAGAAGGCATCCAAGACTCCGGCACCACCCGCCAGGAAGCCGCCACCCTCCTCGCAGGCTAGGCCACTGCCTTCCGGCCTGGTGTTGTTTGGGGGGCACCAGGCCGGACGTCGGCAGGAAAGTTGGTGCGGCCCAGCGAGGCTGCCGGGGCGCTGCAGGACAATTCGCTCAGCTGTTGCCGCGCACCACGGGGATGCTCGCCGTCGGCAGCCCGCTGGGGAACACCGTGGGTTCCGGTTCCACCACGGGCTCCAACGGCAGCTGCACGGGCGTGTTGTCCACCGTCACCCGCCGGCCGCGGACATCCACCTCCAGCGGCCCGCCGTCCTGGACCGTCAGGGTGATGGATCCGGCGGCGAGCTGGACCAACAGCAGGCGGTTCCGGATCTTCAGGTGGAAGGCCAAGCCTTCCCACTCCGCAGGCAGGCGGGGATCGAAGTACGGAACCGGGCCCTGGTCCCGCATACCCGCGAACCCGCAGACCAGCGAGCTCCACACTCCCCCGGCGGAGGCGATGTGCACGCCGTCGATCGAATTGCCGTGCGTGTCGTCGAGGTCGATGAACGCGGCATTCGTAAAGTGCTCCAGGGCCTCCCTCGAATAGCCCACCTCGGCGGCCATGATCCCCTGGACGCAGGCGGAGAGCGTTGAGTCGCCGGTGGTGATGGGGTCGTAGAAGTCGAAGGCCCGCTGCTTTTCGCCGGCGGTGAAGTCCTGCCACTGCAGGAACATGGCCAGGACCGTGTCCGCCTGCTTCAGGACCTGGTGCCGGTAGATCACCAGCGGGTGGAAGTGCAGGAGCAGCGGGTACTTCGACCGGGGCGTGGTCCAGTCCCAGGCTTCCAGGGTCATGAAGTCGTTGTCCTGCGAGTGCACCTGCATCCGGTCATCGAACGGCAGCTGCATGCGGCTGGCGGCGGCTTCCCACAACTGGCGCTCCTCCTGGGTGATGCCGGCGTGCTCGAGCGCCGCGGCAGCGCGCAGGTTGAAGCGGGCCATGACGTTGGTGTACAGGTTGTCGTTCACCACGGCCGTGTACTCGTCAGGGCCGGTGACGCCGTGGATATGGAAGAGGCCGTCCTTGCCAAAGAAGCCCAGGGAGATCCACATCCGGGCCGTCTCGATCAGCAGTTCCGCACCCATGCCGTCCCGGAACGCGGCATCCCCGGTAGCCCAGAGGTACCTGTTGGTGGCGAAGGCGATGGCGGCGGCGATGTGGAACTGGGCGGTCCCGGCGGCGTAGTAGGCGCTGGCCTCGAGCCCGTTGATGGTGCGCCACGGGAAAAGGGCGCCGTCCACGCTCAGTTCCTTGGCGCGGATCCTGGCCTCGGGAAGCATGCCGTGGCGGAACTCGAGGACCTGCCGGGCGCCGTCGGGGTTGGTGTAGGTGAGGTACGGCAGCAGGTACACCTCCTGGTCCCAGAAGTAGTGCCCCTCGTAGCCCGAGCCTGTTACGCCCTTGGCCGGGATGCCGGCAACATCTGCGCGCGCCGTCCCCTGGGCCAGCTGGAACAGGTTCCAGCGGATGGCCTGCTGCAGCCCGGGCCGGCCGCCCTCCACCACGATGTCGGAGGTGGCCCAGTAGCCGCGGTAGTGGGCCATGCTCTCGGCAAAGATGCTGTCCACCGGGCTGAGGGCTTCCTCAGCCACTGCAGCCGCGTCCACGTCCGGGTCCTGGATGCTGCGCCCGGCCGCGTAGCTGACGCTTTTCTCCAGCCGGAACGGCTCGCCGGCATCAACCGCCAGGACGTAGCGGACGGTGCTGTGGTCCTGGTCCACCACGGTTTCAAAGGGCTGGTGCCCGGCGGAGGTCCAGTGGTCCACTGCGAGGCCTACGCGCTGCTTGGATTCGGCCGCTTCCCAGGACAACCGCAGTGACCCGTCTCCGCCGTCTAGCCGCACAGGGAGCAGCACCCTGCCGGCGTGGCGTCCGGCGCGGCGGGGATCGTGCACGGAGTGGTCTTCCACCGGCTGGTCCTGGCGGTTGATCACGGCGGAGGTGACGTCCAGGGAGATTTGCCGGTCCGCGGCCACCTCCAGCGAGATGCCCAGGCTGCCGCGGGACTCATAGCCAACGGCGCGGCGTTCCGTGGTGGTCACCGTGGCGCCGGACCGGCACTGCCATGTGATGCGGCACTCGTAGATCCCGGTGGAGAAGTCGACGCTGCGCCGGTATTCCTGCACCTCCGATTCGGCGAGGGTCAGGTTTTCGCCATCCACCACCACCGCGAAGTTGTTGGCGTCCGGGATGTAAAGGATGCGCTGGCCCGTACGGGCAAAGCCAAAGGCATTTTCGGCGTGCTTGATGTCCCAGATCTCGTGCAGGCCGTTGATGAAGCTGCCCGGCAGTTCGGCATCGGCCACTGCCCAGTGGGCCCCCCGGATGCCCAGGTGCCCGTTGCCCAGGGCAAACAGGGTCTCGAGGGTGCCCGCCGCGTCGGGTTCGTAGCGCCTTTCGAGGAGCTGCCAGGGAGTGTCGGGGAACCGGTCGCGGTCCGCGGAAATAAGTGCCATGGTTGGGGGTCCTTTTGGCCTTGCTGTGGTGCCGGGCTGGCCGGCACGGAGTATTCGGGGGAAGGGCGGTACTCGGATGGGCGCTGCCGGGGAAGCAGCGGTGTTGCCCCGGGGAAGGCAACGGGTCCTGCGGAGTTTAGGGGATGAGTTCCTGGAGGTCGCTGACCACCAGGGTGGCGCCGGCGTCGAGGAGCGTCTGGCGGCCCGCGCCCCGGTCCACGCCGATGACGGAGTGGAAGGAGCCCGCACGTCCGGCCTGGACCCCTGACACTGCGTCCTCGACCACTACGCACACCGGGCTGGAGAGGTCCAGCAGTTTGGCTGCGTAGTCGTACGTGGCGGGGCTTGGCTTGCCGGGCAGGCCCTGCTCCGCGGCCACCACGCCGTCCACCACTACCGGGAAGTGGCGGCTGAGGCCGGCGGCTTCCAGGACTGCGGGGGCGTTGCGGGAGGAAGAGACGACGGCGACCTTGAGTCCGCGGGCAAGCGCGGCTTCGAGGAAGCGCACCGAGCCTTCGAACGGTTCGACGCCGGCACTCACGATGTCACTGAAGATGGCGTTCTTGCGGTTGCCCAGGCCATGGACGGTTTCGTTGGCCGGATCGTCGTCAAGGGGGCCTTCCGGCAGCGTGATTCCCCGGGAAGCCAGGAAGTCCCGGACTCCGTCGAAGCGGGGCTTGCCGTCGATATGGTCGAAGTAGTCGCTTTCCCGGTATCCGGGGACATCGGGATGCGAGGCAAGGTAGCCGTCGAACAATTCCTGCCAGGCACGCTCGTGGACGGTGGCCGTCGGGGTCAGGACCCCGTCCAGGTCAAACAGGATTGCCGCGGCGCCGGTCCAGTCGGCGGGCTTGGCTGCAGTTTCCAGTGTCATCGGCAGTGCGGTGTCCTTTCGGTTGATGGACAGCCGGCCCTGCCGGGCAGCCTGAAGGATGGTTCGGCTGCGCCTCATGCGTGCAGCATCACTTCCTTGTCCGCCCACTGCAGGACCGATCATGGCCGTAGACGAGTGTAAGCGCTTGCAAATTTCGCTGGCAACTGTTCTTTCCTACCATTTTTGGGCCGGTACATGGTCAGCGGAGGACGTAGTGGCGCAGGAACGCGCTGACGTCCACCATTTCGGCCTTGGACATTGCGTGCCCCATCCCCGGGTAGGTCCGCGCCGTCAGCTGCGTGTTCTTATCCAGCCACTCCGCGGTGTAAGCCACTGCATCCTCGTTGATCACCAGGTCCGCCTTGTCGCGGCCCCAGAAAAAGGGCGGCTTGTCATCGAAGGCATCCGTCATCGAAAGGAGTTCGTTATTGAGGACGAATCCGGACAGTCCCACCACGGCCCTGTAGTCATCGGGATGCAGCCGCAGGAGCGTGCTGGCCATGGCCATGCCCTGCGAATACCCCATCAGGGTGACGCTGCTGTGCTGGTCCCTCACTCCATTGATCCAGGTCCGGACCGCAGTGGCGGCAGAGATGACATCAGCGAAATCGTTCGCCAGGAAGTAGTCGAGCAGGAACCAGCCCCAGTGGTCACCGATGGGCATCGGGGCCCGCAGCGCGGCGAAGGTGAACTCCTGCGGCAGGTACTCGAACAGGCGCACCATCCGCGACTCATCCGTGCCGTAACCATGCATCATCACCAGCAAGGGAGTGCCGGCTCGCTGGCCTTCCGGCCGGGACCACACAACTGTTTCCACTGGTCAAGCCTAACCACGCGGAAGCACGCCGTCCCGGCAGGGTGATTGAAACGGGAATGGCCGGGAGGTAGCGTGACGCTTGACAGACAGCAGGCTTAGCTTTTGGCAGTGTACGTACCACCTTCCCGTATCGCCCTACCAACGCCGTGCAGGCCGCGGCCATAAGGAGCAAGTCATGAGAATCGGCTCATCAATCTTCCTCATCGCCCTTGGCGCCATCCTCGCTTGGGCGGTAGCCCCCGGACTGATCCCCTTCGTGGACCAGCAACTGGTGGGGTACATCCTGATGGCCGTGGGCGTGATCGGGTTGATCGCGTCCCTGATCCTCGCTTCCCCCGGCCGCAGCCGCCGGGTCAGCGAATCGCGTTCCGTCATCGACCCCAACACCGGCGAACGCATCACGCGGCACGAAAGCCGGGACGGCGGCATCTAGCCTGGCTCAGGCAGGGACGGGGATCCCGGGGCGTCACCAATGAACCGGAGAGCCGGGCCGGACCTTCAAGGGTCCGGCCCGGCTTTTTCGCGCCCCCGAAAAGATTTCAGGCTCGATCTTGTTTCATGTTGGTTTCCATTGACAAACCAACAGAAGCAAAGATAAAGTCAAGTAACTCAACATCAATGTGATGCCAGTCACGCCGAAGCCGGGAACGGAACAGGCGGGCACCCAGCAGGACCTACGCAACGGAGGGTACGTGTTCGCCGAAGAGCGCCAGCAGCAGATTGCCGAGCTTGTCGCCGGCAGCGGCCGGGTCAGTGTGACCCTGTTGGCTGAGCGCTTCCGCATCACCACCGAAACGGTGCGGAGGGACCTCGCCGCCCTGGAAAACGCCGGCACGGTCCGCCGCGTCCATGGCGGTGCCGTGGCCGCAGACCGCTTCAGCACCACGGAAGAAAGCGTCACCGAACGGGCCATCCAGCGGCCGGACCAGAAGGTCCGCATCGCCGAGGCAGCGCTCGCCCTCATACCCCGGAACTCCTCGGCCAGCGTCCTGATGGACGGCGGAACCACCACCGAGGTCCTTGCCGACCTGCTGGGCCGCCGGGCCGCCGTCGAGCCCTCCGACGGAACCGGCCCCCGGCACGAACTGGTCGTCATCACCCACGCTGTACCCATTGCCGGCAAGCTCTCCAACGTTCCCGGTATTGCCCTGCAGATCCTGGGCGGCCGGGTCCGCGGCCTCACCCAGGTGGCCGTGGGGCAGGCAACGGTCAACGCTGCCGCCAGTATCCGCCCTGATATCGCATTCATCGGGACCAACGGCATCCACGCCACCTTCGGCGTCAGCACTCCCGATCCTGAAGAAGCCGCCGTCAAGGCAGCCTTCGTCCAGTCGGCACGCCGCATTGTGGTGCTGGCCGACTCCTCCAAGCTGGACACGGAAACCCTGGTCCAGTTCGCCTCCCTGAAAGATCTGGACACCTTGATAACAGACAGTGAACCCGGACCTGAACTCGCAGCAGCCCTGGAAGAGGCCGGCGTTGATGTGGTGGTCGCATGATCGTCACCTTCACCGCCAACCCCAGCCTTGACCGCACCGTAGCCCTCCCGGGCCCGCTGGAACGCGGCGAGGTCCAGCGCGCCGTCTCCGTCCGGCAGGAGTCCGGCGGCAAGGGCGTCAACGTCTCCCGCGCCCTGGTGGCCTCCGGGCTGGACTCCCTCGCCGTCCTCCCCGGCGCGGACAGCGATCCCGTCCTGGCCGGCCTGCGCGAAAGCGCGGTGCCGTTCGTGTCACTTCCCATCGACGAGCCGCTGCGCACCAACGTGGCGCTCACCGAGCCCGGCGGTGTAACCACCAAGATCAACGAGCCCGGCCCCGCGCTGGATGAGAACCAGCAGGAAGCCCTCATCAAGCTCCTGGTGGAAAGCTCCCGCGGTGCCGGCTGGGTGGTCCTGGCAGGTTCGCTGCCGCCCGGATTCCCTGCAGACTTCTACGCGACGGTTGCCCACCGCCTGCGTTCCTCCGCCGACGGCGCCGCCCCGCGCATCGCCGTCGACTCGTCCGGACTGCCCCTCGCCGCCGCCCTCACCGGTGGCGCGGAAGGCATGCCGGACCTCCTGAAGCCCAACGCCGAGGAACTGGCTGAGCTGGCCGCAGCTGCCGGCTTCCCCCCGGCATCCGGTGACGAACTGGAAGCGGACCCAACGGCTGCCGCAGCCGCCGCAGCCGCCGTCGTACGTTCCGGTGTGGGTGCTGTGCTGGCAACTCTCGGTTCCAAGGGAGCTGTCCTCGTCACGGCCGACGGCGCGTGGTTGGCCACGCACCCGCCGGTCGCCGCAGTCAGCACGGTGGGCGCGGGCGACTCCGCGCTTGCCGGCTACCTGCTTGCCCACGGCCGGGGCGCCGCCCCCGCCGACTGCCTTCGCCAGGCGGTGGCCCACGGTGCCGCCGCTGCCTCGCTGCCGGGTTCCACTGTGCCGGCAGTAAACCAAACCACCCCGGATGCCGTAACCATCACGGCCCTTCGAAAGGATTGACAGTGACCCAGCTCATCACCACGGACCTGGTCGAGCTCGACCAGAACCTGGGCAACGCCCCCGAGACGGTGATCCGGCATCTGGCAAGCAAGGTAGCTGCCACCGGACGCGCATCAGAAGTCGAAGGCCTCTTCGCCGATGCGTTCGCCCGCGAGCAGAAGACCGCCACGGGCATCCCCGGCGGCATCGCCATCCCGCACTGCCGCTCTGCCGCCGTCACCGTACCCACCCTGGCCATGGCCCGCCTGAATCCGAAGGTGGACTTCGGCGCCAAGGACGGCCCCGCTGACCTGGTGTTCTTCATCGCCGCTCCGGACGGGGCGGACCAGGAGCACCTGAAGCTGCTCTCCAAGCTGGCCCGGTCCCTCATCAAGAAGGACTTCACCGCGGCCCTCCGCAACGCCTCCTCCGAGGCGGAGATTGTGGAGCTCGTGGAGGGTGCACTGGCGGACAAGCCTGCCGCGCACGCCGCAACCGCCCCGGCTGACGCAGTGCCCGTGGGCGCCGGCGCAACTGCCGGAGCCGCAGGTGCCAGTGCCGCGGGCGCTGCTGCAGGGTCATCCACCGGCTCCGCCTCTCGCGGACCCAAGCGCCTCGTAGCGGTGACCGCATGCCCCACCGGCATCGCCCACACCTACATGGCGGCCGACTCCCTGGTGGCAGCCGCCAAGGAAGTAGGCGTAGACCTGCAGGTGGAAACCCAGGGTTCCTCCGGCGCCAAGGCACTGGACCCCGCGGTCATCGCCGCAGCAGACGCCGTCATCTTCGCCGTGGACGTGGACGTGCGCGGCAAGGAACGCTTCGCCGGCAAGCCCGTCATCAACGCCCCCGTAAAGCGCGGCATCGACGAACCGGACAAGATGGTCCAGGAAGCACTCGCCGCCGCCGACAACCCCCACGCCCGCCGCGTCCCGCACTTCGGCGCGGAGGAGCAGGCCGAGCACGAGGCTGAGGAAAAGGGTGAGCACATCGGCCAGAAGCTCAAGAAGGCCCTGCTTACCGGCGTCAGCTACATGATTCCGTTCGTGGCCGGCGGTGGCCTGCTGATCGCGCTCGGCTTCCTGATGGGCGGCTACCTGATCACCAAGTACGCGGACACCATCGTTGTCCAGAACAGCCTGTTCAACCTGCCTACCCAGTTCCCGGACAACGCCTGGGGCCCGCTGGGCGCCTACCTCGGCGCCGTCCTGTTCAAGATCGGCGCCCTGTCCCTCGGATTCCTGGTGCCGGCACTTGCCGGCTACATCGCCTACGCCATCGCTGACCGCCCGGGCATCGCCCCCGGCTTCGTCGCCGGTGCCGTAGCCGGGTTCATGGGTGCCGGCTTCCTGGGCGGCATCGTCGGCGGCCTGCTGGCCGGCTACATCGCCCACGTCGTTGGCCGCCTGCAGGTGGCACGCTGGCTGCGCGGCCTGATGCCCGTGGTGATCATCCCGCTGCTGGCCTCCCTGGTGGCATCCGGCCTGATGTTCCTGATCCTGGGCGGCCCCATCGTCGCCATCACCAACGGCCTGAACTCCTGGCTCTCCGGACTCACCGGTGCAGGGGCCATCGCCCTCGGCGTGATCCTCGGCCTGATGATGTGCTTCGACCTCGGTGGCCCGGTCAACAAGGTCGCCTACTCCTTCGCCGTCGCCGGCCTCGGTGCCGCAACCATCGACAACCAGGCACCGTGGCAGATCATGGCCGCCGTCATGGCTTCGGGCATGGTTCCGCCGCTGGCCATGGCGCTGGCTTCCACCGTCCTGAACAAGAAGCTCTTCAGCCTGGCGGAGCAGGAAAACGGCAAGGCAGCGTGGCTGCTGGGCGCGTCCTTCATCTCCGAAGGCGCCATCCCGTTCGCCGCCGCCGACCCGCTGCGCGTCATCCCCGCCAGCATGCTGGGCGGCGCGGTGACCGGCGCCATCTCCATGGCTGCCGGCGTCGGATCCAAGGCACCGCACGGCGGCCTGTTCGTCTTCTTCGCCATCGACAACTTCCTGATGTTCGTCGTATCGATCGCCGTCGGTACGGTGATCACCGCCCTCTCGGTCATCGCCCTGAAGCGCTGGGCAGTCAAGAAGACCGTTGATACGGTTGAACCGGTTCCCGTAACCGTCTGATCCGGTTTAGCCACATACCTTCCCGGCGCTGAACCATCAGCACGCCGAAAGACTAAAGGAGCAAAAATGCCAGAACGCACCGCAACCGTTGCCAGCCGCGTGGGCCTGCACGCCCGCCCGGCCGCCATCTTTGCCGAGGCAGCCGGAGAGTTCGACCTGGACATCACCATTGCCCGTGAAGGCGAGCCGGCCGATGAGGCGATGGATGCCGCCAGCATCCTGTCCCTCATGAGCCTGGGCGCCTCGCACGGCGACGTGGTGGTCCTCCGCGCCGAAGGTGCGGGCGCGGACGACGCGCTGGACCGCTTGGTGCAGATCCTGGAAACGGACCACGACGCCGAGTAGCAGCCACGCTGCCGCAAGCAGCGCAACGCCGGCGGCCGCCGTCGGGCTTTCCTCCGAAAGGGAAACGTCCGACGACGGCCGCTTGGCTTTAAGCCTTCCGCCCGGCCGGGCGGGCAGCAGTCAGGCGCGCTCGGCGAGCGCCTTTACGTCCGCCACGAGCTTGTCCCACATGCCCTTGGAGTGCGCGGCTGCTTCCTCGCTGGGGTTGTTGTCCTGCGACAGCGAAAGCTTCGTGGCACCGCCCTGGTCCTCCAACGTCCATTCGAGCGTGTGGTAGTTCTCCGGCTGGTCCGCCTGGCCGGACAAGGGACTGAAGTGGGTGTACACCAGTTTCCGGCCGGGTTCCACCGCCACAATCCGGCCCTTGTCCTGGAAGGGCTTCCCCTCCCACTCACCCTGCCAGGTGATGGGGCTGCCGACCTTCCAGTCGGTCTGCAGGGTGGCCCCGAACATGAACTCCTTTACGGCGGCGGGGTCGGTAATCACCTCCCACACACGGTCCGGCGCGGCGTCGATGGTGGTGACGGACGTTGCCACATGGTTTTCGGTCATGCTGCAGCCTTTCTTGCCGTGAAGAGCAGGTACTCCCACTCCATCTGGAACGGGGAATCGCCGTGCGCGTCACCGAAGGAATCCGCAAGGTCGGTCAAGGCCTTGTCCAGGGCCTTGACCTTTTCCTGGTCCTCGGCGAGCGACTTGTACACGGAGATGATGGGCCCGTAGTGCGACTTGAAGTACCTGACGAAGTCCCCGGGCTGGTGGAAGCTCCTGACGGCCAGGTTCTGCTTGCGGGTGTGGACGTCCGTGATCCTGGCGCCCAGCAGTTCACGGACATGCTCTTCGCTCCCCCACAGCGGGGCCGGCTGCGCGCCCGGCGGGGGCGGCGGGGCGAAAGGCTTCAGGGCGGCCAACATCTGCCCGACGAAACCCTCCGGCGTCCAGCACAGCAGGCCAATGGAACCGCCGGGTTTGCAGACCCGGAGCAATTCGTCGGCGGCGGCCTGGTGATGGGGTGCAAACATCACGCCGATGCAGGACATCACCGCGTCGAATTCCGCATCGCCGAACGGCAGGGCTTCGGCGTCCCCTTCCTGCCACTCCAGGCTGACGCCCCGGTTTGCAGCTTCCCGCCGCCCCGCCTCGAAAAGCTCCGGGGTGAGGTCGCTGGCCACCACTTTGGCGCCCATCATGGCTGCCGGAATAGCCGCGTTCCCGGTTCCCGCGGCAACATCCAGCACCCGCTGGCGCGACCTGATGCCGCAGGCCTCCACCAGGACGGCTCCGAGTTCCAGGAGCATCTCATCCGCCAGGGCCGGGTAGTCCCCCGACGCCCACATGGCCCGGTGCTTCTTCTTAAGCTCCTGGTCCGCCTCCGCTGCATCGGTCTGCTGGCTCATGTCCGTGCCCCTCTACGTGTCCGGTTCATCGGTGACAGCACGCTGTTGGCACAGCGGAGGCCGTGATGCGACTCATTGTGGACGCGATGAAGGCTGCTGTAAAGGCGCTGTTGCCGGCCGGCAGGCGCCCCCGTCCAGCCCAGCCGGTCAGGCCGGCTTGCGGGCCCGGGTGGTCTTGGCGGCGGGTTTGGCTGCGGTGGACTTGGCTGCGGTGGACTTGGCTGCGGTGGATTTGGCCGGAGTGGATTTGGACGCTGCTGATTTGGACGCCGTGGATCTCGCGGCGGGTTTCGCGTCGTCCGTTCCGGTCTTCGCATCCGGGGCCTTCGTTGTGGACGATCGGGCACCGGCTGTTTTCGAGCCGGATGTCTTCGCAGCTGAGGATTTGCGGGCAGGTTTGGCAGCCGCAGCTTCATCGTCCCCGGTGTCCGCTTCGTCGTCGGACGCGCCGCCGGTGGAGGCACCTTCCCCGCCGCCGCGCTTCCGGTCCAGGCTCCGTTTGAGGGCCTCCATGAGGTCGATGACCTCGCCCTTGCCGCCTTCCCCGGCCTCGACGCCGAAGGTCTCCTCGGTGTCCAGCGATTCACCCTGTTCCAGCTTGGCCTCGATCAGTTGGCGGAGCTGCACCTGGTACTCATCGGTGAAGGACTCCGGCTCGAAGTCGGCAGCCATGGACTCCACCAGGGCCGCTGACATGTCACGTTCCTGTGCGGAGATCCTGATGTCCGCTTCCAGGGACGGGAAGCTTGCCTCCCGCACCTCATCGGGCCAGAGCAGGGACTGCAGCACCAGGACGTCGTCCTTGATCCGCAGGGCACCCAGCCGCGTCTTCTCCCGCAGCGCGAACTGGACAACGGCCACCCGGTCCGTGTCTTCCAGCGCCCGGCGCAGCAGGACGTAGGCCTTGGGCGACTTGGAATCGGGTTCCAGGTAGTAGCTCTTCTCGAACATCATGGGTTCGAGCTGCTCGGACGGAACGAACTGCACCACTTCGATTTCGTGGCTGTTCTCGGCGGGAATCGACTTGAGCTCGTCCTTGGACAGCACCACCGTGCGGCCGTCCTCCTCGAACGCCTTCTCGATATCCGAGTAGTCCACCACCTCACCGCAGACCTCGCACCGGCGCTGGTAGCGGATCCGGCCGCCGTCGGCGTTGTGGACCTGGTGCAGACTGATGTCATGATCCTCAGTGGCGCTGTAGACCTTCACGGGCACGTTGACCAGCCCGAACGCGATGGCACCTTTCCAGATGGCTCTCATTCCTACAGTCAACATCAGTGCGGGCCGGAGGTGAAGACCCGTGGCAGGTAGCAGGGAACGTGTCCGGGTGGCGGGACGTGAGCTGACGCTCACCAACCTGGACAAAATCATCTATCCGGACACCGGCACCACCAAGGCCGACGTGCTGGCGTACTACGCCGCGGTGGCCCACGTCCTGATCCCGGCGGCGGCGAACCGCCCGGCAACCCGCAAGCGGTGGGTCAACGGCGTGGGCACCGCGGACAAACCGGGCGAGGTGTTCTTCCAGAAGGACCTGGAGGATTCGGCGCCCGGCTGGCTGCCGCGGGCGGCGATCACCCACAAGGACCGGACCATCCATTACCCGCTGGTCAATGACGCCGCCACGCTGACGTGGTTCGGCCAGATCAATTCGCTCGAAATCCATGTGCCGCAGTGGCGGGTGGATTCGCACGGCAACCAGCTCAACCCGGACCGGCTGGTGCTGGACCTGGACCCGGGCGAGGGCGCCGGACTGCCGGAATGCCGCGAGGTGGCCCTCTTGGCCCGGGCCATCCTGCAGGATGTGGGCCTGGACCCGGTGCCGGTCACCAGCGGCAGCAAGGGCATCCACCTCTACGCGGCACTGGACGGGACCCAGACCTCGGAACAAATCTCCGCCTTCGCCCGGGAACTGGCCAGGGCGCTGGAGGCGGACCACCCGGACCTCGCCGTCAGCGACATGAAGAAGTCGCTCCGCACGGGCAAGGTGCTGGTGGACTGGAGCCAGAACAATGCCGCGAAAACCACCGTGGTCCCCTATTCGCTGCGCGGCAGGCCCACGCCCATGGTGGCCGCCCCTCGGACGTGGCGGGAAATCCAGGCGCCGAAGCTCAAGCACCTGGACTACCAGGAGGTGCTGCGCCGGGTGCGCGACGGCAAGGACCCGTTCGCCGCCGTCGTCAACGCTGCGGCAGGTGCCGCCGGCCAGGAGGACACGCACGACGGCGACCCGCGCCTGGGCAGGTACCGCTCCATGCGGGACCCGCGGGAAACACCGGAACCATTTGCGGGGATCCCCTCCGGCGGCAACAGCTTTGTCATCCAGGAGCACCATGCCAGCCGGCTGCACTGGGACCTGCGGCTGGAACACGAAGGCGTCCTGGCGTCGTGGGCCCTCCCCAAGGGCATTCCCGCGGCCGGGGACAAGAACCACCTGGCGGTCCAGACCGAGGACCATCCCATGGACTACCTCACGTTCCACGGGACCATTCCCAAGGGCCAGTACGGGGCGGGTGAAATGACCATCTGGGACACCGGCACGTATGAGCTGCACAAGTGGATCAACGGCAAGGAAGTCATCGTCACGCTGGCCGGATCCGAAGGCGGAGGCCTGGGCGGCAGCAGGAAAGTGGCGCTCATCCACACCGGACGCGGCCAGGGCACGGACGACGGCGGCCAGTGGCTCATCCACCTGATGGACCAGGACCAGCGGGGCGGACGACGGCGGCATGCGGCTCCGGCGGCGGCACAGGAACCGTCCCGGGACGCCGGCGGCAAGGAGCCTGCCGCGGCCCCGGCACCAGCCACCAGTGCGTCCGCCAATCCCCTGGACTACGCACCCATGATGGCCACCGCCGGGGGTGCGGCAGACCTGCAGGGCAGTTCGTGGCAGTACGAACTCAAGTGGGACGGGGTCCGGGCCCTCCTGGTGGCGGACAGCGAGAAGGTCCGCATCTTCTCCCGCAACGGCAATGATGTCACCAAGACCTATCCCGAGTTCACGGACCGGGCCTCCTGGCCGGAGCAGCCGTTCGTGGCTGATGGTGAGATTATCGCCGTCGGGCCAGGCGGAAGGCCCGACTTTGGCCTGCTGCAGGGACGGATGAAACTCACCCGGGCGGCCGACGTCGCCAAAGCCCGCACCGCCATCCCGGTCCAGCTGATGCTGTTCGACCTCCTTTTCGACGACGGCAAGGACCTTCGGCGGCTGCCCCTCAGCACACGGAGGCAGCGGCTGGAGGAATTTTTTGTGCCCTCCGGCTGCCCGGTGGACCTGTCCACGGTGCTCGAAGAATCCGTGGACCTCCTCCTCGAAAGCGCCCGGGAGCTTGGCCTTGAAGGGGTGATGGCCAAGCGGACGGACAGCCGGTACGTGAGCGGGCAGCGGACCCGGACCTGGATCAAACTCAAGACGGAGCAGACCCAGGAGGTGGTGGTGGGTGGCTGGCGGCCGGGAAAGGGCGGCCGCCAGGACACCGTGGGGTCGCTGCTGGTGGGCATTCCCGACGGCGGCAAGCTGCAGTACGTGGGCCGCGTGGGGTCCGGTTTCAGCAGCCGGGAGCTCACGGAACTGCGGCAGACGGTGGAACGCCTTGGCCGGAAAACCTCACCCTTCCACGACGTCCCCCGCCCGGATTCCGCTGATGCGCACTGGGTGTCACCGGAGCTGGTCGGCGAGGTGACCTACAGCGAGTGGACGGGGCCGGGCAGGCTCCGGCATCCCCGCTGGCGGGGCTGGCGCGTGGACAAGGATCCGTCGGACGTGGTCCGGGAAAGCTGACTCCGGCGCCCGGCAGCCGTTTTTCGACGCGCAAGCTGGTCCACGACGCACAAATGACCTGGCGCCCCCATTTTTCCGGGGCGCCAGGTCATTCAGGTGTCGACATGCAGGGAGCGCATCGCAGGGTGCTGCAGGTGCGCCCGCCGCAGGCTACGACGAGTGCGGCATCTGCGGCCGGCCGGTCCGGTGGACCGCCACCACGGCGGCCTCGTGGCCCATCCGCCCATGGCCCGCGTTGCGGTCCTTCGGGTGCCGCCGGTTCCCGTAGCCGTCCGGCCAACCGCCCTGCCCGGCCAGGGGCACGGCCCCGGGCGCGGCCGGGCCGGGCGTCAACGGTGCGTCCATGGCTGCGGCAAGGTGGTCCGCGACCTCAGGCTTGATGTGGAACTGGCTGGATTCTTCCATGGTCTGTTTCCTTCTCTCCCTCGTTCTTCCTTGAAACGAAACGCCAACCAAAAGCGCCCGGGCGCGCGTGGACTACCGCCCGGAAAGAAGTGTGTTCATCGCTCTACCATAGGCATGTCAAAGGCTCCTGTGAACCCCCTTCACGGACGGTGGCCGCGGTCACTTTGGTGCGCCAACGCAGCCCAAAACAGCCCGGAAACCGGCTGCAAACGAAAAAGTTCGGTAACAATCCGCATCGTCAGCCTGCTTCCCAATGATTACGCGGGAAAACCGCCGGAAAAAATCTTCGGATCACACCCCTTCCGGGGGTTCAAACGGGCGTATCCTAGGCCATCCGGCGAGCCAACGATACTGATTTCCCGTAAAATTGAAGGCCTGCCCGGAGCGGGGCAGCTACAAGTCGCAAGCAAATGACCTCCACAGGAGTTGCCCAAATGCCCACAGACCGAAGCAGTAACCACTCTCCAGCTGGCGCCAGGAACGCCCGCGGAACCGACCCGGCAGCCCCCGCGGCTGCCAAGAAGCCCAGGCTGCTGCCGCGCCGCCGGCTCAAGGAATCCGATGTCAACGTGGTTGACCAGCCGATGCTGAAGAAGGCACTCGGCGGAACCATCGTTGGCAACACCATGGAATGGTACGACGTAGGTGTTTTCGGCTACCTCATCACCACCATGGGCCCGGTCTTCCTCCCCGAATCCGATCCCACCACCCAGACGCTGTTCCTGCTGGGAACCTTTGCCGCCACCTTCATCGCCCGTCCGCTGGGCGGCGTGATCTTCGGCTGGCTGGGCGACAAGATCGGCCGGCAGAAGATCCTGGCCACCACGCTGATGATCATGGCGGCCAGCACGTTCGCCGTCGGCCTCCTGCCCGGCTACGCCCAGATCGGGCTGTGGGCGGCCGCCCTGCTGGTGCTCCTCAAAGTCATCCAGGGGTTCTCCACCGGCGGCGAGTACGCCGGTGCCACCACGTTCGTCAGCGAATACGCCGCTGACAAGCGCCGCGGCTTCTTTGCCAGCTTCCTGGACCTTGGCAGCTACCTTGGCTTCGCGATCGGCGCCGCACTGGTGTCTGTCCTGCAGCTGGCCCTGGGCCAGGGCACCATGGAGGACTGGGGATGGCGCATCCCGTTCCTCGTGGCCGGCCCGCTGGGCCTGATCGCCGTGTACTTCCGGAGCAAGATCGAGGAATCGCCGCAGTTCCAGGCCACCCTTGATGCCCAGGAAGAAAACGCCAAGAACGCCTCTGCCGGGGACACCGCAACGGCCAAGGGACCCGTGGGAATTGTCAAGGCCTACTGGCGCCCCATCATTGTGGCCATGGTTGTGGTGGCCGCTGCCAACACTGCCGGCTACGCGCTGACGTCCTACATGCCCACGTACCTGACCGAGTCCAAGGGCTACGACGAGGTGCACGGCACGCTGCTGACGATTCCCGTCCTGGTGGTCATGAGCCTCTGCATCCCGCTGACCGGCAAACTCTCCGACCGGATTGGCCGCCGCCCCGTGCTCTGGATCGGCGCTGTCAGTACTATCGTCCTTGCCATCCCGGCCTTCATGCTGATTGGCGTTGGGCAGATCTGGTCCACCCTCGCCGGCCTGGCGCTGATCGCTTTCCCTGTGACCTTTTACGTGGCCAACCTGGCATCGGCACTGCCGGCCCAGTTCCCCACCTCCAGCCGTTACGGAGCGATGGGCATTGCCTACAACTTCGCCGTAGCCATCTTCGGCGGAACCACCCCGTTCATCGTGGCCGCGCTGATCGGGGCCACCGGCAACGACATGATGCCGGCGTACTACCTGATGGCCACCTCCCTGGTAGGCGCCGTGGCCATCTACTTCCTGAAGGAATCCGCCAACCGGCCGCTCCCGGGATCGATGCCCAGCGTTGACACCCAGGCAGAGGCCAAGGAACTGGTGGCGACCCAGGACGAGAACCCGCTGATCAACCTGGACGAACTGCCGTTCGACACCCAGGACGGCACCGACCCCCACGCACACCGCGGGGTCCCGGCCGGGGCATAGGCCCAGCCTCCCGGGCATTCTTGTAGCCCACGCTCACAGGCCCGTCCCGCGTGCTTCCTTGGGGGAAGCATGCTGGGCGGGCCTTTGCGTGCCCGCCTGATGTCCCCTTATGACTGACAGCAGATGACGGTGCCCGCGGCGCGGTGATACGTTCACAAGGGCCCCCGGGCCGCAGTACACCACCAAAAACAGGACAGGTCGACCATGAAGCGCGTAAAGGAGCAGGTGCGCGCACTCCACCGGCTCGAACCCGCCAACGGAGACCACCTTGCCGCCCTCCGCGTGGCCATCAGCGTGGCTGTCCCATCGTTGCTCCTGCTGGCCGCGGGCCGCACGGACCTCATCGTCTACGCCGTCTTCGGCGCGCTGACCGGCATGTACGGCCGGCAGGAACCGCACCAGCTGCGGCTCCGCCACCAGGGCCAGGGTGCCCTGGTCCTGCTCACCGGCGTGGCCGTGGGAGTAACCCTGTCCATCAACCACGTCCATTCCTCGTGGCTGGTGGCGGTGGAAGCCACGCTGGCCGGCGTCGGCTCGGTCTACGCGGACAGGGTGCGGCTGAAACCGAACGGACCGTTCTTCGGGATCCTCGCCCTGGGCGCCTGTGCGTCGGTACCCACCGCAGTCCCCTGGTACGCCGCCCTGCTGATCGCAGTGGGATCGTCCGTGTTCTCCATCCTGATTGGATTCAGCGGCTGGGTGCGGCGCCGGTCCTGGGAGCCAGGGGCCACCCGGAGCGTCCCGCGCCGTTCGGCGGCGGGGCGCCGGGAATTGTCAGTGCACGCCGCCCGGTACGTCCTGGCGGTGGGCGCTGCCGGGACGGTGGGCGTCATCAGCGGCACAGGCCACCCGCATTGGGCCATGGCTGCGGCCGCCGTCCCCCTGGCCGGGGCAGACCTGCCCAGCAGCGTCCGGCGGGGTGTCCACCGCATCGTGGGGACGTTCCTTGGGCTGGGGGTCACCGCCGTCGTCCTCATTCCGGGGCCGTGGACCCTGTCCGCCCTGTACCCGGCGCTGCAGGAGCCAATGCACCGGGCAGTGGTGCTGGCCCTGCTGGTGATCCTCTTCCAATTCGCCACTGAACTGTTCATGACCCGGCACTATGGCCTGGCCATGGTCTGGTTCACCCCCGTCATCCTGCTGATGACCCAGCTGGCCTCCCCCATCGAACCGAGGGTCCTGATCCTCGAGCGGGCCGTGGAGACGTTGGTGGGCGCGTTGCTGGGGATCCTGGTGGTGGTGGCCGTCCGCAGGTCCGGTTCGAGGCCGCAGAAGGGCACTCCCCGCCCTACGGACAGGAACTCCGGCCTACTTCGGCTTCCGCGCCGGCCCGGCCATTAGCCGCGCCGGAGCCACCTTGGCCACCGCTGCCACCATCTTGTAGCGCTTGGACGGGACGGACACCGCCTTGCCGCGTTCGTTGTCCGCCAGGCCTTCCCTGACCACCCGCTCCGCGCGCAGCCACGTCCAGGACGGGGCCACCGATTTGTCCATTCCCATCCGGTCGTGGAATTCGGTGTGGGTGAACCCAGGGCAGACAGCCGTGACCTTGACGCCGCGCTTGCGGTAGGCCAGGTTGGCCCACCGGCTGAAACTCACCAGCCAGGCCTTCGCAGCCGAGTACGTGCCGCGCGGCAGGAACGCGGCCACGCTGGCCACATTGATGATCCTGCCGTCCCCGCGTTCCAGCATGCCCTTGAGGGCAGCGTGGGTGAGCACCATGGACGTTTCCGCGTGCAGTTTCAGGTGGCTTGCCTCCTCCGCCGGGTGGTTGTCCTCGAAGTTGTGCAGCAGGCCGATCCCGGCGTTGTTCACCAGGATCCCCACCGGCCGTGCCGCGTCTTTGAGGCGTTCGACGACGGCGGCGACGTCGTCATCCTTCGTCAGGTCCGCGGGGAGCACCTCAGCCGAGATGCCATAGCGGCCCCGGAATTCCTCCGCCGTTGCCGCGAGCCGGGAGGCATTGCGGGCCACCAGCACCAGGTCATGCCCCTGGGCGGCGAGTTGCTTTGCGAATTCGTGGCCCAGGCCGGCGCTGGCGCCGGTGACGAGTGCTGTGGTTCGGGTGCTGGTTGGCGTCATGCTGCAAGCCTAGCCAGCGGGAGTATTTTGCGGGCCGCTAGGCTGGTACCGCCGGCAGCCGGCCGGGCTGCCGCCGTGGAGGGGGAAACATGGAACAGCAAAAATCCGGGACGCTTGGATTCCGTGAAGTGGACAGGCACGGACAGCCGGTGGCGCCTGAGGCAGACGGGGCTGGGCCGGAAGTGGTTGCACAGAGACTGCGGGCGCCCAACCCGTTCATCGTGGTGCTGTGGCTGGTGTGCGCTGCCATGATTGCGGCGGGCCTGGGCACCCTGTTGCGGGGCCCGGTGTCCATAGGGCCCATGGGCAACGGCTTGTCCCTCGACTTCGTGCTGTTCACGTTCGCGCCACATCTGGTCTTGATGGGCTTCGCGGCCCTGGTCGTACTGCTTTTCTGGCACGCCTGGGAGTGGCAGCGCAGGCGTGGCTGAGCAACAATTTCCCACCGGCAACTTGTGCAACATTTAGTAAGCATGCTTTGCTTGTGGTGATAGATGAACCTCCGCAAGCAGTTCGCGGCGGGGCTGCCACCGCCGGCGGTTCCGTGAAGAAGCCCAAGGAAGAACATAATGACCACCGCAATGGAACACCAGCTGACGGCGTCTGGGGAACGCACCGAGGCAGCTGGGCAGCTCTTGTCCGCCACCGTACCCGTGGACGCCGGGTTGCTGATGACCTTGAACTCGCGCATGCACTGCCGTACGCCTATGCAGCGCGTCGATCCGGACGAACTTCCGGTCCGGCAGCCCGTCTACGTGGACGGCAACACCGTGGTGGCCCTGCGTCCCGGCTCCGTCCCCGAGAGCATCGTCACCTACCGTTGCGCGTGGGGCTTCACCATTGACGATCCAGGTGCCGCGGCTGCGGTCAGCGACCAGGCCCTGGCCAGCTGACCCGCAGCCGGCACTAATGCCGGCGGCCCGGGATCATCCTTCCGGCCAATCGACGAACTGCTCGTAGCCTTCGTGTTTGCGGAGGTAGCTGGAAATGAACGGGCAATGCGGGATGATCCGCTTGCCCGTGGCCACCACGTCGTCCAAGGCGAAGTGAGCCAGGACCTTTCCCAGCCCCTGTCCCTCAAAATCCCGGCCGGTTTCGGTGTGGGTGAAGTCGATGTGCCCGGGAAGGTCGTGGAAGAAGGCCTGCACCGCGAGCCGTCCGTCCACCAGGAGCTCGTACCAATGCTGCTCGTCGTTGCGCCTCAGCGAGACATTGGCGGTGAACTTGTCCTCCGCGGACGTGGTGTTCTCGGTCATGGTTCGACACTGGCACTACTTCAGTCCGCTGGCAATGGTCCTTCGGCCATGGCGGCGCCGGAAGGGCTGCCGTCGGCCCAGCGGTGAACCGCGCAGCAACAGGAGGGCCGCCGAGAAACACACCGTTCCGGCTGCCAGCAGTCCCAGCGACAGTCCGCTGAGTGCGGCGTCGGCCACGGGAATGAAGGCCACTACGACGGCGGCCCCAGCCATGGCGGGCCGGCAGCGGAGGGTGGAAGGCGGTGTCGTCCGATCCTCCAGGCGGCCGAACGCTGCGGCCACCGGCAGGAGCAGGATGACCAGCGCCAGCACCACCAGGGGCCGCGACCACCACCATTCGGCGCTGCCGGATTCCGGCATGGGGACCGGTGCGAGGAGCAGGAGCCCGGACATGCCCACCAGCAATGGCAGGTGCCAGAAGTACACCGTCAGGGACCTGCTGCCGGCCAGCACCAGCAGCCGCCCGATCCAGCGCACCTCCGCCAGCGGCACCAGGACCGGACGTGCCAGTTCCATCGCGGCCAATTGCGGAACCGCCAGGATCACCAGGGTCAGGTTGGGCGGATTGAGGTTCACCAGCATGTTTCCGCGGTACAGCCCCAGCCCGGTCACGAGTCCCAGCAGCAGGTGGGCCGCCACAGCCAGGCCCAGCAGACCGGACCGGGAAATGCGGGAGAAGTAGCCGTCGGCGGCCAGGAATCCCAACTGCTGTACCGCGCACCAGACGAACACCAGGTTGGCATTGGCAAGGTCCGGCAGGACGCCGCGCAGGCAGTCCACCGCCACCACCAGCCCGGCCAGCAGGCAGAAGGACAGCCAAGGGGCGCGGGCGTGCAGTGCAGCCAGCACCGGAATATTCAGCTGCGCCGCAAGGTAGGCGGCCAGGAACCACAGGGGCATGGCCGCCCCTGCCGCCATCAGCTGGACCACCTGGCGGTCAACGCCCAGGGCGGCCGCCAGGGACAACCCCGCCACCATGGTTGCCAGCAGCGGGGTGGCCGGGCGGAGCAGGCGCAGGAGCCGGGCGCGGATGAACTGGGCCGCGGTGCCGCCGCTTGCCTTCAGCCGGCGCCAGGACTGCAGCCCGGTCACGCCGCCGGTGACGAAGAACAGCGGCATCACCATGAAGATCCAGATGATGGGCTCGAACCAGCGCTGCTCGGCCAGGGTGTTCTGGGTGGTGACCGTCCCGTCGGGGTGCAGGACCGGGCTGACCATCATGGTGTGGCCCACCACCACCAGCGCCAGGCAGATGAAACGGACAAGGTCGATGGCCGGATCACGGCCCGCCGTGTCCGCCCCGGTTCCTGTCCCCCGCCCTACGGTGCTGTGCATGGGACCTACAACGATTCGACGCTGCCCACGGCTCTATTGTGCCCCCGTTGCCTGCCCGGTTTGAGGACTTCCGTCCCTTCTGCTGCTATTGCAGCACTGCCAGCAGTCCGAGGATGACGGCGAGCAGCGGCGTGGTGCCCTGGGTTGCGGCCGCGCGGAGGTATTTGCGTCCGGTGAGGGCCAGGACGGCGGCCGCCAGCAGCATGGAGCCGCAGCAGCTGAAAATGAGGGTCCAGCCTGCCACGGCCTGCGCCGATCCGGCACCGCCGAAAGCCACAAGGCCCATGCCGATAAATGCGCCTATGGCCAGGAACAGGTTGTAGAAGCCCTGGTTGTACGCCAGGGATTTGGTGGTTTCGGCGTCCGGCTGGGAGGCGACACCGAACCGCTTCCAGGTGGCGGGCCGGGTCCAGGTGAGGGACTCCATGGTGAAGATGAAGACGTGCAGCGCGGCGGCGAGGAAGGCAAAAAGAAGGGAGGCCAGGATCATTGCTCGATCCTAGCCTCCCCCTTCACGGGACGGTCCTACCGCGCCAGCGTGGCCAGCGTGGTACCGGCAAACCCCTTCGCCGATTGGTTCCACAGCGCCAGCAGGCCCTGCAGGTTTTCACCGTCGGCGCGGTGGGCGGGAAGCTGGTCCTGGAGGGTGGCCAGCACGCCGGTGCGCAGTTCGGTGTTGAAGTTGACCTTGCCCACGTTCATGGCCGCGGCTTTGACCAGTTCCTCGGCCGGGATGCCGGAGGCACCGTGGAGTACCAGCGGGATGTGGATCCGCGCCGCGATGTCCTGCAGCACGTCCCAGCGCAGCCTGGGCTCACCCTTGTACTTGCCGTGGACGTTGCCCATGGCGACGGCCAGCAGTTCCGCGCCGGTGCGGGACACGAAGTCCTCCACCTGCGCGGAGTCGGTCAGGCCCGCCACATCGACGCCGGACTGGCCGGCCTCGAAAGCACGGTCCTCGTCCCCTGCCAGGCCGCCCAGCTCCGCCTCGAGCACCACGTCGGCACCCAGCAGGGCCCGGGCCGCCCGGACCAGCGCGATGTTGTCCTCGTAAGGGAGGGACGAACCGTCGGCGAGGACGGAATCCGCCCCAGCCGCGACGGCGTCGGCCATGACCTTAAGGTCTGCAGCGTGGTCAAGCTGCACGGCGACCGGCACCGCGGCGGCGTCCGCCAGTCCACGGAGGGCAGCAACGAGTCGGAGCCCGTTGGGGGTGGCGGCGGTCTTGGGGGCCACCAGCAGGATCACTCCCCGGCCGGCTTCCTCGGCGGCGGCCACCACTGCCAGCGCGGTGGTGAAGTCGTAGCAGGTGAAGGCCGGGACGGCGGAGCCCTGCTGGAGGGCGGAGGTGACCAGGTGGTCCAGTCGGGTATGCATCAGGCGCCCAGGCCTCCCACCAGGATCCAGGCTACGAAGGTCAGCGCGAAGCCGGCAAGGCCCAGGATGGTGGTCAGGACGGTCCAGGTCTTGAGTCCGTCCGAAACGGTGAGGCCGTAGTACCGGACCACCACCCAGAAGCCGGCGTCCGTCACGTGGGACAGGCCAAGGGCACCGAAGCCGATGGCGATGACGATCACGGCGATCTGGGCAGGGCTGTAGCCGCCACCACTGACCGCGGCGGACAGCAGGCCGGTGGTGGTCACGATGGCCACGGTGGCTGAACCCTGGGCGGCGCGAAGGGCCAGCGAGATGATGAAGCCCAGGAGCAGCAGCGGCACGCCGAGGGTGTCCAGCGTCTTGGAGAGAGCGCCGCCGATGCCCGACACCTGCAGCACGTTGCCGAACACGCCGCCGGCGGCCACCACCATCAGGATGGAGGCGATGGGCGGGAGGGAGCCCTCGAAGATCTCGCCGGTTTCCTTGAAGGACCAGCCGCGGCGGACCGCCAGCAGGAAGAAGGACAGCGCCACGGCCACCAGCAGGGCCAGGAAGGGGTTGCCGATGAAGGACGCGAGGCCGTACAGGGGATCGGACTTGGGGATGATGAGCGTGCCGACAGTGCCGAGGAGGATCTGCACGATGGGTGCTGCGATCAGGAAGATGATCAGGCCCGGGCGCGGGGGTGCGATGGCGGCGGCACCGGGACCGTCGTGGCCCACCTTGACCAGTGACTTGGAACCGAACTCTTCAACCTGGGTCTTCACCGCGGGCAGCAATTCGTAGTCCTTGCGGTTCATGATGGAAGCCACCCGGTAGGACAGGAAGCCCAGCGGCACGCAGATCAGGAGCGAGATCAGGGCGATCAGTCCGATGTCGGCCCCGAGGACGCCTGCGCCGGCAACGATTCCCGGGTGCGGCGGAACAGCCACGTGGATGGAGAGCATAATGCCGGCCATGGGCAGTCCGAACTTGACCGGGTGCACCTTGGCGATCTTGGCGAACGCGTACACGATGGGCACCAGCACGATGATGCCCACCTCGAAAAAGACGGGAATGGCAACCAGGAAGCCGACAGCGGTCAGCGCCACGGCCACACGGCGCGCGCCGAGCTTGCGGGTGAAGTGGTCCGCGAGGGACTGGACGCCGCCGGACACCTCGATCATGCGGCCCAGCACGGCGCCGAGCGCGATCAGGATGGCGACCTTGCCCATGGTGCTGCCCACACCGCTGGAGACCACGGTGAAGATGTCCTGCAGCGGAATGGTGGCGGCGACGGCCACCAGGATGCTGACCGTCAGCAGGGCCACGAAGGCCTGGATCTTGAAGCGGATGATCATCACCAGCAGGATGGCGATGCCCACCGCTGCGATGGTGAGCAGTACCGGGGTGCCCAGCTCAACGGCGGGCTTAATGGCCGGGGCATCGGCCGCCCGCTGCAGCAGCGGGTTCATTAGGTGGTTCACAGGGGGATGTCTCCTTGGACGTGCCGGTCCCGGGGCAGGGGGGCATCAGGGAATGGTGGGGTGGGGATTAACGCTGCGGGACTGCGCCGGCAGCGCTGGGAGGTACGACGACGGCGGAGGGGGGACCGCCGTCGTCGCACCTTTGTGCCGCAAGGGCAGGAGGGTGGCTTATTGGATGCGCTTGGCCGGGGCGACCACCTTGATGACGGCGGAGTCATCGGCGGCGGCGAGGCCCTGGGCCTGCCCCAGCAGGTAGAGCTGTTCGGCGGCGGCGGCAACGGGGGCTGCCAGGCCGGCGGCGCGGGTGGCCTTGCCCACGATGCCCATGTCCTTGACGAAGATGTCGAGGCGGGACAGGACCTCGGCGCCTTCCTCGTTGTAGGCCTCGAGGATGCGCGGGCCGCGGTTGGAGAGCATGAAGGAACCGGCGGCGCCTGCTTCCAGGGCGGCGAGGGTCTTGGCCTGGTCCAGCCCCAGGGCGTCGGCCAGGGCGAGGGCCTCGGCGGCGGCGGCGATGTGGACGCCGCACAGGAGCTGGTTGACAGTCTTCAGTGCCTGGCCGTCGCCGGGGTTGTCGCCCACCACGGTGAGGGTGGAGGCGAGCAGGTCCAGGGCGGGGGCGGCCTTTTCGCGGGCCTCGGGGGAAGCGCCGACGACGATCAACAGGTCGCCTTCGCCGGCGCGCTTGGGGCCGCCGGACAGCGGGGCGTCCACCAGGTCCACGCCGTATTCGGCCAGCTTGGCCACGGTGGCGGGGATGGCGTCGGTGCCCACGGTGCTGCCAAGGATGACCACGGCGCCGGGCTCCAGGACGGAGGCCACGCCGTTCTCGCCGAAGAGGACGTCGTTGAGCTGTTCGCCGTTGCGGACGGCCAGGAGGACGGCGTCGGCACCCTTGGCCGCTTCGCGGGCCGTGGTGAAGGTGGCGATCCCGGCTTCCCGGGCCAGCTCCAGGCGGGGCTCGGCGATGTCGAAGCCGTGGACGGTCAGCTGGGAAGCCAGGCGGGTGGCCATGGGCAGGCCCATGGCGCCAAGGCCCAGGACGGTGACGGTGTAGTTGCTGGTCATGGTGTTCTCCGTTGAATTGAATAGGGGCCACGCTCGCCGGGTTCCCTGGCCGAGCTTGCGAGGTTAGGGGGCGAGTGGGGATGTGTTGCTGAGCTTGCGGGTGACTTGGGCCAGGGAGTCGTCGTCGCCCACGTTCCCGGCGAAGACGATGTACGGAATGCCCTTGGCGGGGCCGTCCACCGGTTCCCAGAGGGAGACGATGCCGGGCAGCATGGGGCCGCGGACGATCGCGTGGCGGATTTCCAGGCCGTGGGCTGCCACGTCGGAGGAGGTGATGCCGCCCTTGGCGATGACGAAACGGGGCGGGAAAGTCTTCAGGGTCCGGTTGACCACGTCCACGACGGCGGCGGAGACGGTCCGCGCGATCCGCAGGCTTTCGGCGGGGTCGTCGGTCTTGATGAGCAGGCGGCTGGTGTGGACGATGACGTCCCCGGCGTGGAGGGCCTCGACGACGGCGTCCACGGTCTGGTCCAGGTGGGCTTTGGCGTCCGGCTCGGCACCGAGGAGCTTCTCGACGTCGATCTCAATGATGCGCGCGGAGCCATGTTCCGCGGTGAGGACGTTGAGCTGGCGGGTGGTGACGCCAACGTGCGAGCCCACCACGATCAGGCCGCCGGCTTCGGACGGGGTGTTGCCCGCGTAGGCCTCTTCGGCGGTGAGTGCGGTGCGTACTTCCTGGCCGATGCGGCCGCGGACGAACGGCGGGCCAACGCGGTACAGGAGCTTCTTGCCGCGGCGCTCGGCTTCTTCCAGGCCCAGGGCCAGCGCGCGGAAGTCGTTTTCGGTGACGATGTCCGCAACGATGGGGGTGGAATCGGTGGCCGGCTCGATGGCATCGGCGATCGCCTTGGCGGAGATGGCCGGGTCCTGCGCGGAGGCACCTGCACGGATGATGTCCAGGTCCAGGACGATCACTGAATCTGCCGGGAACCGGCCCTGTGACTTCTCTGCGATGTAGTCGGCCATGACGGACGTGCTGAAACCGAAGGAGGCGTCCTTGGCGAACTCGGTCTCGGAGACGGGGACCAGGGTTCCCGTCGCGTCACCGGTGCCGCGCATGTAATGGACGCCGCCAATGGTGAGCCGGCCGGCGTCGGGGAAGGCAGGGACCAGGACGACGCCGTCGGTCTTTTCGCCGCTGACGTCCGCAACGGTGGCTGCGATGACGTCCGGCTCCAGGGGGAAGTGGCCGCGAAGGGTGGAATCGCTCCGGCTGACGAAGCCCAGCCGAAGACTGGATCCGGCGGGCTCCGTCGATCCTGCCGCTGCCAGGGCGTTGCGGACCACTTCCTCATTGCGGGCTGCGGCTTCTGCCGGGTCCAGGCTGCGGGTGTTGGTCAGGACGTATACGGCGGGTTTGCCCTGTCCGAAGGCCCAGGTGAAGTCTTCCACTTCCCAGCGGGTGAGCACCGGCAGGTCCGCCACGGACTGCGTGCCGGTGGGGTCGTCGTCGAGGACTACCAGGACGCGGGGAACGTCGGCGTTGGAAGCGGCCAGCGTGGCAGCAACCAGCTCGGCGGGAATCTCGAGGTCTGCCGGATAGGCGGCCAGAACGTCTGCTTCATGCGTCACAGTGCACTCCGTTGTGTAGCGATCCGGGCTCGCGGATCCTGATGTAAGGGTAACTGTAAGATGTCAGACATCTTGCATTCGAAAATTAGTGTGGCACACGGCATACGGACGCGCAAGTACACTTGTCTGACATATCCGCCAGGCGTCGGCCGGAAAGAGTGATCGGGGGGGAACATGGCAAGAAAGTCGCTGGTGGGCGTGGTGGCCGATGAGCTGCTGGACCGCATCATCGAAGGCGAGTTTCCGCCCGGCTCGGTCGTTCCCGGCGAGCATGAGCTGAGCGCGCGCCACGAAGTAAGCCGCATGACCGTGCGCGAGGCGATGAAGACACTGCAGGCCCAGCGCATCCTCAGCGTGGAGCGCGGCAGGGGAACCTTCGTCAATCCCTTGAGCCGCTGGGCCTCGCTGGAAGCCGTGCTCCGGGCCGCGTCCGAGGGCAAGAACGACGCCGATGCCTCCATCCAGCTCATCGAGCTGCGCAGGATGCTCGAAACGGGTGCCTGCGAATTGGCGGCCGGACGGATTGTCGAGGAGGACATCACTTCCCTCTTCAACTACATTTCGGCGATGAAAGCCGCGCACAGCATCAACGACGTCGCAGCCTTCGTGGAAGCAGACCTCGCCTTCCACGACGTCATCCTGCGCGCCTCCGGCAATGTGTTCGTCTCTGTCCTCTTCGAGCCGCTGCACCGCGTACTGGAAAAGCGCAGGGCCGAGACCTCCGCCGTCCCGGCAATCCAGGAGCACGCAATTGGCCACCACCAGAACATCGCCGAAGCACTGGAGTCCCGCGACGCCGCCCGCTCACGCCAGGCCATGGATGCGCACATGCAGCAGACGCTCGATGACCTGAAGCAGCTAGTCCTGGACGCCAAGTAGGCCTGCGTCCGCCGTTCCCGTTGCCGTGGAACCCTGTTCAACGCTCCCGCAGGCCCACTAGGCTTCAAGGACGGCCCGCAACCGGGAGCAACGATGATCACGAGGAGCGAAGTTGTCCAACCACACGTACAGCATTTCTGAAATTGTCGGCACCTCCACCCAGGGAGTGGACGACGCCGTCCGCAACGGAATTGCCCAGGCTTCCAAGACCCTGCGCAACCTCGACTGGTTCGAGGTCAAGGAGGTCCGCGGACACCTTGAAGACGGAAAGATCGCGGACTGGCAGGTGACCATCAAGATCGGTTTCCGGCTGGAAGAACACTAGGCCAAGCAAACTGACCCGCAGCCGGCGCGTTTCCAGCGCCGGCTGCGGGTCGGTCGTGTTTAAGGCGGCTCCTAGTTTGCGGTGCCCGGGCTGCGCCGCCGCCACACGGTGGGTACGCCGTCGAACGCCGGGAAGACATGGCCTTCAAAGAAGGACAGGACGGTGTGCGGGTCCAGGTCCGGGCTCCACAGACCCGAAGCCGGGCAGTGCGAACCGGTAGCGGTGGACGCGGCGCCGGCGGATGCCTGGCGTTCCTTCAGCAGGGCGATGCGTTTCATCGTTGAGACCATCCTGGGTGTTGAAAATGGGCGCGGGTAAGCATGTACTCCCACCCTAGGAAACGCCCGTCCACAGCCCAATGGGCGGCTGGCCAGAATCACCCGACTTCGCTGGACGAATGTACAGTTGCTCACACCCGGGTCCCGCCGGGCGGACCGGTCAGCCTGCGGCTTCGGCCTGGGTTGGGGCAGCGGCGTCGCGTTCCGGGTCCACGTCCGGCACGGCCCCGAGGCTTCCCAGCAGCGCCAGGGCGTCCGACGACGGCGACCCCGGGCGGGCGGAATACACCCTCAGCGTCTGGTCGGGATCCTCCGGCAGGACCAGGTTTTCAAAGTTCAGTTCCAGGTCCCCCACGGACGGATGATGCAACCGGACGGTACCGGCGGCCCGCGTGGCCACCCGGTGCCCCGCCCACCATTGGCGGAAGTGTTCGCTGTGGACCGCCAGCTCGCCCACCAGATGGCTGGCCTGGGGATCATTGGGGTGCCGGCCCACGTCCAGCCTCAGGGATCCCGCCGCTTCGGCGGCAACCGTCTTCCAGTCCCTGAACAGCTCCCGCGCCGCGGGGTCCAGGATGGTCCAACGGGTCAGGTTGCGCTCCGCGGGGGGCAACGAAGGGAAATCGGTGAACAGGAGGAAGGCCATCCTGTTGCCGGCCAGGACATCGTTTCGGCGGCCCAGCACCATGGCGGGCACCTCCCCCACCGCGTCCAGGAGCTGGCGCAGCGCCGGGCGGACACCCTGGGCGGCGTTGGCGCCGGGCTCGCGGGGAGCTCCTGCGCAGTTCTCCAGGAGGTCCAGCATGTGCGCGTGCTCGCTGCTGTCCAGCCGGAGGGCCCGGGCCACGGCGTCCAGGACGGTGCGGGACGGGTGGATGTTACGGCCCTGCTCCAGCCGGACGTAGTAGTCGGTGCTCACACCGGCGAGCCGCGCCACTTCCTCGCGCCGCAGGCCGGGAACCCTGCGTGCCCCCGTGCTGGGTCCCGTCCCGGCAACATCCGGGCTCAACCGGGACCGCATGGCTTTGAGGAATTTTCCGAACTCGGCGCTTTGACCCATGCAGACCATTGTGCCCGTGCGGGACGGCCTGCTCCACCACGAAGGTAGGACTGGCAGTCCTAGGAAAAACAGGAACAGCCTTGCCTGCTGACTTGATGGACCGAAGTGCATAGGCTCAGGAGTGAGCCGATGGAAACCGCTTTCTCTTCTGCGGGGCAGCCGGCAGCAAACTCCAGCACGCATCTTCCAGCACCACCTTCCAGAAGGAGCACTCCCATGTCAGAGCTGACACTCAACAACGGCGTCACCATCCCCCAGCTTGGCTTCGGTGTTTTCCAGGTCCCGCCGGAAGACACCCAGCGGACCGTGGAAGACGCCCTGGAAGCGGGCTACCGCCACATCGACACCGCGGCCGCCTACCGGAACGAGGCCGGAGTCGGGGCAGCCCTCGCCGCCAGCGGCATCGCACGCGAGGACATCTTCGTCACCACCAAGCTGCGCAACGGCGAGCAGGGCAGGGCGCAGGAGGCATTCCAGAACAGCCGCAAGGCGCTGGGCCTGGACTTCATCGACCTTTACCTCATCCACTGGCCGGTTCCGTCGCAGGGCCTCTTCGTTCAGGCGTGGAAGGAGATGGAACGGCTTTACGAGAACAAGGAAATCCGCGCCATCGGCGTCTCCAACTTCCTTTCCGACCACCTGGACACCCTGCTGGAGTCCACGGAAACCGTGCCGGCCGTCAACCAGATCGAACTGCACCCCAGCTACCAGCAGGCAGACCTGGCCGCCAAGTGCCGCAACCTGGGAATCGCCGTCGAGGCGTACAGCCCCCTGGGGCAGGGCGGGGACCTCAATGGGAACGCCGTCACCTCGATCGCCGCCGCCCACGATGCCACCACCGCCCAGGTGGTGCTCGCCTGGCACCTGGCCAACGGAACCATCGTCATCCCGAAGTCCGCGAACCCTGGCCGGATCAGGGAAAACTTCGCGGCCTCGTCCCTGGCGATGTCCGGCGACGAACTGGCCGCCATCACCGCGCTGGAGTCCGGTGCGCGCATTGGCTCCGACCCCGCCGTCGCCGCCTTCACCCAGATGTAGGTTTCGACAGGCTCAACCACCGGCAGCAAAGGTCAACCACCGGCCGGGCAGCCCAACCACCGGCAGCCACGGCCAACCACGCAGGCCTCCTGAAAGGATTTTCCATGCAGTACACGCATCTCGGCCGCTCCGGCCTGAAAGTCTCCCGCCTCTGCCTGGGCACCATGAACTTCGGACCGCAGACAGAGGAAGCGGACGCCCACAGCATCATGGACTCGGCCCATGAAGCCGGCATCAACTTCTTCGACACCGCCAACGTCTACGGCGGAGCCGACCACCGCGGCTGGACCGAAGAAATCATCGGGCGGTGGTTTGCGAAGGGCGGCGAGCGCCGGGAGCACACCGTCCTGGCCACCAAGCTCTACGGCACCATGACGGACCGGCCCAACGAGTCCAAGCTCTCGGCCTTGAACATCCGCCGTGCGCTGGACGCCAGCCTCAAGCGCCTGCAGACGGACTACATCGACGTCTACCAGTTCCACCACGTCGACCGCGACACCCCGTGGGACGAGATCTGGCAGGCCATCGAAGTCGCGGTGCAGCAGGGCAAGATCCTGTACTCAGGCAGCAGCAACTTCGCCGGCTGGCACATCGCCCAGGCGCAGGAAGCAGCACGCAGAAGGAACTACACCGGCCTGGTCAGCGAGCAGTCCATCTACAACCTGTTCATGCGCCAGGTGGAACTGGAAGTCATCCCGGCCGCACAGCAGTACGGGCTGGGCCTCATTCCCTGGTCGCCGCTGCAGGGCGGGCTGCTGGGCGGGGTGCTGAAGAAGGAACGCCAGGGCGTCCGCCGCACCGAAGGACGCGCCGCCGAAACGCTGAAGAAGCATGAGGACCAGATCCGCCGGTACGAGGACTTCGCCGACGAACTGGGCCACCAACCCGGCGACGTGGCCCTGGCCTGGCTCCTGCACCAACCCGCGGTGACGGCGCCGATCGTGGGCCCGCGCACGCAGGAACAGCTGGACGCCGCCATCCGCGCACTGGATGTCACCCTTGACGACGACGCCCTCAAGCGGCTGGACGACATCTTCCCCGGACACCGCACGGCACCGGAAGACTACGCGTGGTGAGCCCAACCGCAACGGAGACGGTGGCGCCGAGGAGCATCCTCTTCATTGGCGGCACCGGGGTCATCAGCGCGGCGGCGGCAGAACGCGCCGCCGCGCTGGGCCACCGGCTGACCATCCTGAACCGGGGGCAGTCCGGCAGGCCCGTCCCCGACGGCACCGAAGTGCTGCACGCCGACGTCCGTGACGCAGCGGCCGTGCGGGAGGTGCTGGGCGGGAGGGAATTCGACGCCGTGGCGGACTTCATCTCCTACACTCCGGACCAGGCCCAAGCAAGCATGGAGTTGTTCCGGGAGCGGACCGGGCAGTACGTGTACATCAGTTCGGCCTCCGCGTACCAGAAGCCGCCCACCAGGCTGCCCATCCGCGAGTCCACGCCGTTGAAGAACCCTTTCTGGCAATACTCCCGGGACAAGATCGCGTGCGAGGAGCTGCTGTTCAAGGCCTACCGGGAGGACGACTTTCCACTGACGGTGGTGCGTCCATCGCACACCTACGACCGCACCAAGATCGCCATGGTGGGCGGCTGGACTGACATCCACCGCATGCGCGCCGGGCTGCCGGTCATGGTCCACGGCGATGGTACGTCCCTGTGGACGCTGACCCACAGCAGGGACTTCGCCAAGGCGTTCGTGGGCCTGCTCGGCCGGCCGCAGGCAGTCGGCGAAAGCTACACCATCACCTCCGACGAATACCTGCCCTGGAACCAGATCTACCGGCTCTTCGCCCGGGCAGCCGGCGTCAAGGAACCCGAACTGGTCCACGTGGCGTCCGAAACCATCGCCGCCCACGACTCCGAACTGGGTTCCAACCTCCTGGGCGACCGGTCCCATTCGGTGGTCTTCGACAATGCCAAGATCAAGTCCCTGGTCCCGGACTACACGGCCACCATCCCGTTCGCCGACGGTGCACGGGAGATCGTTGAGTGGTACGACAGCCACCCGGAGCTGCAGCAGGTCAACGAGGCCTACATGCAGCTTTCCGGCAAGCTCACCGGCTGGGCACGGCAGGGCGCCTGAAGCGGGCCGAATGACACTCCTGGTGCCTTCCTGCCGCCCCGCCGCGACAAGAAGGCACCGGGAGTTGCTGTGCTACATTTCGGCGCATGACTTCGCCCCCTTCCAGCCGCCCCGTCGAGGGGCACCCTTTCGATGGGCCCGTCGCGGCAGCCATCAGCCTCCTGGCGGAGCAGGGTTTCGATGCAACCTCCGTCGAGGAGCTCGCGGAAGCCTCGGGCATGAGCCGCAGCACCTTCTTCCGCAGGTTCGGATCCAAGGAGGACGTTGTCTTCGCCGACCACGAGCGGATCCTGCACCAGGTCAATGACCGGCTCGCTGAATCCAGGCTCGAGCCGCTGGCCGCTGTGGCGGACGCAGCGCTGCTGGTCTTCGACCACCACCTGCGGAACCCGGAAACCTCCCGCGCCCGGTATGGGCTTTTGCAGGCCGTTCCGGCCCTCCGGGACCGGGAGCTCGTGACCTCGCACCGGTACGAGCGGGCCTTCCTGCACTACCTGAATGACAAGCTGCCCCGCAACGGCCTGCGCGAATACAAGGCCGTTGCCTTCGCCGCCGCGGTGGTGGCCGTGCACAACGCCTTCCTCCGGGAGTGGCTGCGGGCCGCACCCGGTGCCGGGGACACTGCTGCGGGAGACCGGGACAGGGCCACGGCCCTGGCCACCGAGCTCCAGGCCCTGGCGGAAACCTTCCGGCCTGCATTCCTCGGCAGCCTCGCAGTCACCGCCCAGCCCGCGCCGACCGTCGTCGTCACCGTCCTTCCCGGCCACGCCGACAAAGAGGCCGTCGCCCAGGCAGTCCGGGACGCACTCCCCTAACCCCCGTGGCCCGCGCCCACCAAACTTGGAACTCAGTTTCTTGACGTGGAACCGCGTTTCATTGCATCCTTGAACCGTGTGGTGCACGCCACACAGCACCGGCCCCCTCGCCGCCGCTGATCCAAAGGATGCAGATACATGACGACCCCGTCGCCCAGCCTCGCGCCCACCCGCACCGGAGACCCTGCCGGCTTCCCCTCCGGAACAGTTGAGCCGGAATATGTCCTGACCGAGGCCCTCGGGACGGACCCGGCGTCCATCCTGGCCGGCGTCAGCGACGAGGACCGCGTGTACTGGGACCGTGCCCGCCGCTTCGTCCAGGATGAAGTCCTCCCTGTCATTGACGGCTACTGGGAACGCGGCGAGTACCCGCTGCACCTCCTCCGCCGCCTGGGCGAACTGGACCTGCTCCGCGATGGCATCACCGTGGAGGGCTTCGCGCCCATGAGCAGCATGGCCGCCGGCCTGGTGAACATGGAAATCAGCCGGGGCGACGGTTCAGTGGCCACGATGATTGCGGTCCAGGGCGGCCTGGCACTTCGGTCGGTTGCCGAGTGTGGATCCACGGCGCAAAAGGAGCGCTGGCTTCCTGCGATCGCCAACGGCACGGAATACGCGGCGTTCGCCCTCACGGAACCAACCCATGGTTCCGACTCGGTGGCCCTGGAAACCACGGCCACCCGCACGGAGGGCGGCTTCCTGCTCAACGGCGAAAAGAAATGGATCGGCAACGGCTCCGTAGGTGGCGTCAGCGTTGTCTGGGCCCGGGGCGACGACGGCCAGGTCCACGGCTACCTGGTTCCACAGGACTCCCCCGGCTACACCGCCAGGAAAATCGAAGGCAAACTTGCCCTCCGCGCCATCTGGCAGGCCCACATCCGCCTTGAGGACGTCTTCGTTCCGGAAGAATACGTCCTGCCGGGCTCACGGACGTTCAAGGACACAGCCCGGGTGCTGCTGGCGACCCGCCTGGGCGTGGCCTGGTCCGCCGTCGGCCACGCCACGGCCTGCTACGAAACGGCCGTCCAGTACGCCAAGCAGCGCAAGCAGTTTGGCCGGCCGCTGGCCGCCTCCCAGATCGTCCAGGAACGGCTGGCCCGGATGCTCAGTGAACTGGCCACCATGCAGCTGATGGTGGTGCAGATGACCCGGCTCGATGAAGCCGGAACCCTCACGCCCGAGCAGGCCTCGCTGGTGAAGTACACGTGCACCCGGACCGCGCGCGGCATCGCCAGCAACGCCCGTGACCTGCTGGGCGGCAACGGCATCCTGCTGGAAAACCGGGTCGCCCGGCACCTTGCCGACGTCGAAGCCATCCACACCTACGAAGGCACTGAAACCATGCAGGCCCTCATCATCGGCCGCGGCATCACCGGCACCTCCGCCTTCGCCTAAGCCCTGCCACCCGGCTCCGCCACCCGCCATCCCTTTGAAAGGACTGTTCTTGAACCAGAACGCCAACATCCCCGTCATCCTGGGCGGCGCCCGCACCCCCTTCGGCAGGTTCCGCGGCGGCCTCATGCCCTTTTCCGCCAGCGAACTGGGCGCCCACGCCATCCGTGCCGCGCTGGAACGCACGGGCGTGGCACCGGAGCAGATCGGTGCCGTCATTGTCGGCCAGGTGATCCAGGCCGGAGCCGGCCAGGGCCCCGCACGCCAGGCCAGCCTGGCCGCCGGAATCGGCTGGGACGTCCCCACCATCACCATCAACAAGCTCTGCCTGTCCGGGCTCACCGCCGTCATCGACGCCGCCCGGATGATCCGCACGGGGGAAGCCGACTTCATCGTGGCCGCAGGCCAGGAATCGATGACCAACGCACCGCACCTGGTCCCCGGGCTGCGCGCCGGCGTCGTCATCGGCGACGCCCCCATGCTGGACTCTTTGAACCACGACGGACTGCAGGACCCGGTGAGCGGGAAGCTCATGGGTGAGGCCACCGATTCCGGCAACGCCGAACGGGGCATCACGCGCGAAGAGCAGGACGCTGTCGCGGCCCGGTCCCACCAGCGTGCCGAAGCCGCCCGTGCGGCCGGGATGACGGCGGAGGAGATCGCACCCATCGACATACCGCAGCGCAAGGGACCCGCCGTGACGCTTGAACACGACGAGGGCATCCGACCGGACACCACAGCGGAATCCCTGGCCCAGCTCCGCCCGGCATTCTCCAAGGCTGAGACTGCCACCATCACGGCCGGGTCGTCATCGCCCCTTTCCGACGGCGCCGCGGCCCTGGTCATTGCCAGCAAGGCAGCCGCCGAAGCGGCAGGCCTGGAGTGGATCGCCGAGATCGGCGCGCACGGCCAGACCGCGGGCCCCGACGGATCCCTCCACTCCCAGCCGGCCCGGGCCATCGAACGCGCGCTCAAGGACCAGGGGCTGACGGCGCAGGACCTGGACCTGGTGGAAATCAACGAGGCCTTCGCCTCGGTCCTCATCCAGTCCGCCAACGATCTGGGCATCGACACCGAAACTGTCAACGCCGAAGGCGGCGCCATCGCCCTGGGCCACCCCGTGGGCGCCTCGGGCGCGCGCCTGGTGCTGCATCAGGCGCTGGCGCTGAAACGCCGCGGCGGAGGCACCGGCGTCGTGGCCCTCTGCGGGGGCGGCGGCCAGGGCGACGCCCTCATCCTCACAGCGTAACCAACCCACCAGCGTGACCCTCCCACCGAAGAAGCAGGCCATGACCAACACCAACTCCGCCGACGGCTTCGCCACCATCTCCGTCGCAGCGATCCTCGCCGAATCAGCCACGAGGACTCCCGACAGCATCGCCCTCGTCGTCGGTGAAGACCAGGTCAGCTACGGCGACCTTTGGCGGCAGACCCGCGCCTATGCCGGTGCGCTGCGCGCCCGCGGCGTTGGTCCGGGAGACGCCGTCGCCGTCCTGATTCCCAACGTGCCGGACTTCGCGCGGGTGTACTACGCCATCCTCTCGCTCGGCGCCATCGTCGTCCCGATCCATGCCCTGCTCAAGGCCCGCGAAATCGAGTACGTCCTGCAGGACAGCGGCGCCCGGCTGCTCATCTGCGCCGCTCCCCTGCTTACGGAGGGCGCTGCCGGTGCTTCAGCAAGGGGGGTCGATGTGCTGACGGTCATGGCGCCCGACGACGGCGGGTTCCCACGGCTGGAAGCGGAGGCGGACGCCGCGGAGCCGATCCGGACGTACGAACCCTGCCGGCCATCGGACACGGCCACCATCCTGTACACGTCCGGCACCACCGGCAAACCGAAGGGTGCGCTGGGGACGCACTTCGCCCTGGTGGAGCAGACGTCCGTCCTGCTGACCAGCGTGATGGACTTCCGGCCGGGCGACACCCTCTTCGGCGGCCTGCCGCTCTTCCACACCTTCGGCCAGACGGTGGTGCTCAACACGGGGCTGCGTGCCGGTGCCACCATTATCCTGATGCCCCGGTTCAACGGCCCGGACGCCCTGAAGCTGCTGGCCCGGCACAACGTCAACATCTTCCTTGGCGTGCCCACCATGTACGTGGCACTCCTGGAAGCTGCCAAGACCGTGCAGGAACGGCCCACCGCACTGCGGTACGGCATCTCCGGCGGGGCGTCGCTTCCGCTGGCCGTGATGGACCGTTTCCGCGACGTTTTCGGCGTGGAAATCCACGAAGGGTACGGCCTGACGGAAACGTCGCCGGTGGCGGCCTTCAACCACGTGGGCATGCAGCCGAGGCCGGGCACCATCGGAATTCCCATTTGGGGCGTCGACATCGAAATCGCCCGCCCTGAGGTGACTGAACGGATCGAACTGCTGCCCAACGGGGAACTCGGCGAGCTGGTGATCCGCGGCCACCTGCTGATGAAGGGGTACCTCAACCGGCCCGAGGCCACCGCTGAGGCCGTGGTGGACGGCTGGTTCCGCAGCGGCGACCTTGGCACCAAGGACGACGACGGCTACCTCACCATCGTGGACCGCAAGAAGGACATGATCATCCGGAACGGCTACAACGTGTACCCGCGGGAAGTGGAGGAAGTCCTGCTGACCCATCCCTCCGTGGTCAGCGCGGCCGTCTACGGCATCCCGCACGACGTCCACGGCCAGGAAATCGCGGCCGCCATCGTCCTGGACGCGGGAGCCACAGTCACCGAGACCGAGCTGGTGGACTTTGCCAGCGCCCAGCTCGCGGCCTACAAGTACCCGCGCGTGGTCAGGATACTTTCCGAACTCCCGCTCGGCCCCAGCGGCAAGATCCTGAAGCGGAAACTGGCGGAGGAACCGGCCTAGGCTCCTGCGGCAGCACCCTCCGGGCCGTTCCGAATCGCGGGCACTGGGCGCCGGGACGACCCGGAGAGGGCAGACTGATCGCATGACACTTGCACCGCTCATCGACCTCAATGACGGCAACAGGATCCCGCAGCTGGGGCTTGGCACCTGGCCGCTGGACGACGAACAGGCGGCCGCCGCCGTCGTCCAGGCCGTGGAAGCCGGGTACCGGCACATCGACACCGCCGTGAAGTACGGCAACGAACGCGGCGTGGGGAACGGCATCCGCGCCTGCGGCGTGGACCGCGGCGAGCTGTTCATCACCACCAAGCTGGACGGCGAATTCCAAGGCCACGACCGCGCCGTAGCAGGCCTGGAAGGGTCCCTGGCGCGACTGGGCCTGGATTACGTGGACCTGCTGCTGATCCACTGGCCCCTGCCCGGCAGGGACCAGTACGTTTCCACGTGGCGGACCTTCCAACGCCTGCAGTCTGATGGGAAAGTCCGGTCCATCGGGGTGTCCAACTTCAAACCGGCGCACCTCGAACGCCTGATGGCGGAGACTGACGTGGTGCCGGCCGTGAACCAGATCCAGCTAAGCCCCGCCATTACCCGGCAGGCAGAGCGCGAATTCCATAACCGGCATGGCATTGTGACAGAGTCCTATAGTCCGCTGGGCGGCTCTGGGGCAGGTTTGCTGGCTGCTCCCGTCCTCTCCCGGCTGGCAGAAAAGCATGGCAAAACGCCCGGCCAGGTGGTCCTCAGGTGGCACGTACAAAACGGATTGGTAACGATTCCCAAGACGGCTTCCCCCACCCGGATGGCGGATAACCTGGAGGTGTTCGATTTCGTCCTGGACCCGCAGGATCTAGCGGATTTGGGGGCCCTGGACGAGGGCCCCGGGACAGGCAACGACTCGGACCGGACGGGACACTAAAGCCGTCCTGAACTGCACTTGTTTCCAAAAACGGGGTTGGCAAAAAGATAGTAAGCATGATTACTATTGAGCCAGAAGGATGAAGTGCCTCCGGTACCTGGAGGCCTCCTTTACCTAGGAAGAGAGCTTCAAATGGGATTTATTGCATTTCTGATTCTCGGACTTATTGCCGGTGCGATCGCTAAGGCGATCCTCCCGGGACGCCAGGGTGGCGGCTGGATCATCACCATGGTGCTCGGCGTCGTTGGCGCCTTCCTCGGTGGCTGGCTGGGCGGGATGATCTTCGGCAGTGGACTGCAGGAGTTCTTCTCGATCCAGACGTGGCTGCTGGCGATCGTCGGCTCGCTGATCGTCCTTGCCATTTACGGCATGGTCACCAAGCGCAGCGCCCGCGGCTAACGGCACGGGCACGCCAGGAAGCCGGCCTGGGGACATCATCCCCAGGCCGGCTTTCATTTTCCCCGGCAAGCGGCGTCACCGCCCCCTGCCGGGACTGACAACCTTCTCGCAGAGCAGGAGATCATCGTGAAAAACAAGCTTCTTTTGGGTGTAGGCGTTGCCGTGGGCTACGTCCTCGGATCTCGGTCAGGGCGTGCTGCCTACGACAAGCTGAAGGCCCGTGCGGCCGGCATCTGGGACAGCAAGCCGGTACAGGACAAGGTCTCCGTAGCGACGGAAACCATCAAGGAAAAAGCTCCTGACGTGGCAGACCAGTTTACGGAAGCCGCCCGCAGGGCAGGAACCGTGATCGGCTCTGCAATGCACCGCGGCAGTCCTGCGGGCCACACTGCAGCAGGCACTTCTGCTGCACCTTCCACGGACACCGGCACCCCCGGCGCCCTGGGCGGAGACCATATCCCCGCCCACAGCACCCACCCCGAGACCACCAACCTTGGCACCTCCGGTGGGACCGGCACGAAGTCCTGATTGACGCTCCACCGGTCATTCATGACGCGGGTCACGCCGCATGACATGGGAATGACCAGCCTTTGTGCTACAACTGAATCGCCTTGCCGGCCGTCGCGATCCTTGGGGGACGCGGCGGCCGGCAGTGCTTAAACCCCGGCAGTGCTTAAACCACAGTCCGGGTTTTTCGCTTAGGGGTTTCGGGGCCCGTAACGTCCGACGACCACAGTCCCGTCCAGCTCTTCCGAACGAACTGTCTGCACAGTGAATCCGGCTGCCGCCAGGATGCCGGCGGTGCCGGCTGCCTGCCGATCGCTGGTCTCGATCAGGAGATGACCGCCGGGCGCCAGCCAGAGAAGACATCCCGCGGCAAGCCGCCGATGGAAGTCCAGTCCATCAGGGCCGCCGTCGAGCGAGGCAACAGGTTCGTGCAGGCGGGCTTCCGCCGGCATCGTGCGAATTGCCTGCGTCGGGACGTACGGAGCGTTGACGGCGAGCACCCGGACCCGGCCGCGCAGCGCGGGCGGGAGGGCCGCGAACAGGTCACCCGCATGAACGTGGCCACCCAAGGGTTCCAGGTTCCGCCGGGCGCATCCCACGGCAGCAGGCGCGATATCCGCCGCATGCAGCTCCACGTGCGGGGCGCGTCGAAGGATGGCCGTGCCCACGGCCCCGGATCCGCAGCAGAGATCCACCACCACCGGAGGCGCCGGCAATGCGGCATCCGCCGGCAGGGCCAGGGCCCCCTCCGCCAGCAGGTCCAGAGCCTCGTTGACCAGGAGCTCCGTGCGCCGTCGCGGGACGAAAACGCCGGGCTCAACCACAACGCGGGCGCCGGCAAACTCAGCCCAACCCAGAATGTGCTCCAGGGGGATGCCTCCCACCCGCTGCTGGACACTGCGTAAAAGTTCCTCGGGGCCGGCGCCCTCTGCGAGGAGGAGCCGGGCCTCGTCTTCGGCGAAGACACAGCCCGCAGACCGCAGCCGGGAGACGACCTGGTTGAAGCCCAGCGGCGCGGACCGGCCGTGTACAGTCCGTAGCCCGCCAGGATGCTGAACACCGCCCTCCGGGCAGCCCACGGGCACCTCCACGCCGGCTAGGCCCAGGTCTCCGGGGAGCGCCGGGTCCCGCCAATCACCATCAATCCAGCCATAGCCGCGACCCTCTCCCTTCTGCCAGCGCCGAAAAACCCATGCTAATCGGCGGCCCGGGGTACGGGAATAGGGGACAAAGCCTTGGCAGGATTGGACCATGACCACCGATGCAGCCAACAACAAGGCCTTCAGCAGCAATGCAGCCAGCAACATTCTGTGGATCGGCCCGTACACCCCCGACGGAGGCGGCCGTGCCGACGGCATCGGCGCGGCCCGCGAGCGCCAGGACGGCAGCCTGGAATGGTTGGGGACGGCCATCGAGGCGCAATCGCCGTCGTTCATTGCTGTACACCCAGCCCTGCCGGTGGTGTACGCGGCGACCGAACAGCGCAGGAAAGTCCAGGCCTACCGCCGGCACGGCGAAGCCGCTTTGGAGGCCTGCGGGGAACCGCAGCCGGCCGGCGAGGCCACCTGCCATGTTGCCGTCGACCCGCACGGCCGCTTTGTCACTGCAGCATGCTGGGGCGACGGGCAGGTCCTCCTCTACGAGCTGGATTCCGACGGCGGCATGACCCGGCGGTTCCCCGCCGCGCCGTCGGTTGATCCCCACGCCGCCCTCTCGCCCGGAAGCCCCCGGCAAAGCCGCGCCCACGCCAGCCTGATGCTGCAGGACGGACGCATCATGACCACCGACCTGGGCCACGACACCCTCCGCATCTGGACCTACGAGGCAGGCACCGGACTGGTGCCGGACCACGAGGTCGTCCTCCCCTGTGGCAGCGGCCCGCGGCACCTGGCGCAGCACCCGAACGGGAACGTCTTCATCGTCTCGGAATACTCCGTGGAAGTCTTCGTGGTCCGCCCCGACGCCGGCATTTACGAGCTGGTATTCCGCGGGCCTGCGACGGCAGGCGGAAGCCGGCAGGGCGACTCCGCCGCCGAAATCTGCCTGGGCACGCAGGGGAACTTCGCCTACGCCGGAGTGCGAGGCTCGAACCTCATCAGTGTCCTGGAAGTCGCCGGGAACGGCACCGAACTCATCCCCGTCAGGGACTTTGCCAGCGGCGGGGACTGGCCGCGCCACCACCTGGTCCGCGGAAACTGGCTTCACGTGGCCCACGAGCGGTCGGACAACATCGCCACGTTTGAGCTGGATCCCATCACCGGCCTCCCCGGACCGATCATGCACAACGTCAACGCCGCGTCACCCACCGCACTGGTAGCCGCGGGATAGCGCTGCCGCCCCGCCGGACCACCAGGAGGGACCTTCCCCAAACACTGGAGTAATTCAGTGCAAGCGCTTACAGTTGTGACTCGGTTCACAAGGCAGCATGCTGTCCTTCGAACCCTCCTGCCGCATCCCCATGTCAACGGCAAGCCTGTACAGCAGCGCTGCTTCCCAGGAAGGTCTCAACCCCTTGTTATTCCGCACCCCTCCCGGCGCTCCCCCACGCGCCCACCAACCGGCAAGTCCAGCCGGAACACCGCACCCTTCAGTAACCAGGCCAACCCGGAAGCGCGTTGCAGCCCGATCCGCAGCCGGTCTACTTGCAGCTGCCGTCGCCGTCTCCGCGGCAGTCCTCCCGGCCCAGGCCGTGCCTAACGGTCCAGGTTCCCAGGACCCCGGCAACAAGAACCAGGGCTCCGCAGAGGCCCTGCATTCGCTCCGCGGTCCCGTGACCGACGAAAACTTCTACTTCGTCATGGCGGACCGCTTCAGCAATGGAAGCACCGCAAACGACCAGGGCGGCCTGGGACCCGACCCCATGGTCTCCGGCTTCGATCCCACGAAAAAGGGCTTCTACAACGGCGGTGACCTTGCCGGCCTCCGCAATAAGATCGACTACATCCAGGGCCTGGGCACCACATCGATCTGGCTGACCCCCAGCTTCAAGAACAAGGCATTCCAGCCGGAGGACAAGTCAGCCGGCTACCACGGCTACTGGGTCACCGACTTCACCCAGATCGATCCGCACCTGGGCACCAATGACGAACTCAAGGGCCTCATCGACGAGGCCCACGCACGCGGCATGAAGGTGTACTTCGACATCATCACCAACCACACCGCTGACGTCATCGGCTACCAGGAAGGCGACCGCAAAGGCTACGTGTCCAAAGACGCCGTCCCCTACAAAACAGCTTCCGGAGAACCCTTCGACGACCGCGATTACGCCGGCACCGGCACCTTCCCCCAACTGGACGCGAACACCTCATTCCCCTACAAGCCCGTCCTGGCACCGGGCGAAGAAAACCTCAAAGTCCCGGCCTGGCTGAACGACCCCACCCTGTACCACAACCGTGGCGACACTACCTTTACGGGCGAGGACTCCATGTACGGGGACTTCTTCGGCCTCGATGACCTGTTCACCGAAAACACCAAAGTGGTGCACGGCATGGAGGACATCTACAAGTCCTGGATCGGCGACTTCGGCGTGGACGGCTTCCGCATCGACACCATGAAACATGTGAACAACGAGTTCTGGCAGGAATTCGGCCCCAATGTCCTCACCTACGCCAAAGAGCACGGCAAGGACGACTTCTTCATGTTCGGCGAGGTCTTCGACACCAGCAAGAGCTTCACCTCGCAGTTCACCACCCGCAACAAGATGCAGGCAGTCCTGGATTTCCCCTTCCAGGACGCGGCCCGCAACTTCGCATCCAAGAGCCAGGACGCCAGGGCCCTGCAAACCTTCTTCGCCGGCGACGACTGGTACACCGACGCCGACTCCAACGTCTACGAGCTCCCCACCTTCCTGGGCAACCACGACATGGGCCGCATCGGCAGCTTCATCAGCCAGGACAACCCGGCGGCCGGCGACGCCGAGAAGGTGGCCCGCGACGAACTGGCCCACGAGCTGATGTACTTCTCCCGCGGCAACCCGGTGGTCTACTACGGCGACGAGCAGGGCTTCACCGGCCCCGGCGGTGACCAGGACGCGCGCCAGACGCTCTTCGCCAGCAAGGTGCCGGACTACCTCGACGACGACCTGCTGGGCACCGACGCCACCCACGCCACGGACAACTTCAACCCCGGCCATCCGCTCTACGCCAAAATCCGTGAGCTGGCTGCCCTGACCAAGGAGCACCCCGCACTGCGGAACGGAGCACACCAGCACCGCTACGCCTCGGATGGCCCCGGCATCTACGCTTTCTCCCGCACGGACGCCCAGGACCAGCGCGAATACGTGGTGGCCCTGAACAACAGCGCCCAGCCACAGACAGCCGCGATCCCCACCTACATCGCCAAGCGCAGCTACACACGGATATACGGGCAAGGGGCCGAGGAAGCCAAAACCTCGGAGGACGCCAAGCTGACGGTCACCGTGCCGCCGCTCTCCGCCGTCGTCTACGAATCCTCGGGGCGGATCCCGCACTCCAAGGCCGCACCCGCCGTCGCCCTCCAGCAGCCGGCCGCAGCCCCAGACGACAACGGGCGCATCAACGTGACAGCCGACGTCGACGGTTCCTCGTTCAACGAGGTGACCTTCGAAGCACGGACGGCGGGCGGCCAATGGCAGCCAATCGGCACGGACGACACCGCCCCGTACCAGGTGTTCCACGACGTCGCGGCCCTGGACGCCGGCACTCCCCTGGAGTACCGCGCCACTGTGCTGGACAACGGCGGCCACACCGCCACCAGCCAGAGCCGCCAAGCCAGCTTCCCCGCGCCCGTCCTGACCCTGCAGAAGCCCGCCGAAGGCACCAGCGTGGAAGGCAAAGTTGAGCTGAGCGCCACCGCCGATCCCGAGAAGGCTGGCAACGTCGTGTCCTTTGAGCGCAGCGTCAACGGCGGGAACTGGACGGCGGTGGGCACGGATTCGTCGTCGCCCGTGTACTCGGCAACCGACGATGTCTCCGCACTGGCTGAAGGCACGAAAGTCCAATACCGGGCCGTCATGGCCGGCCCGGGCTTCAGCGTCACCAGCGGCACCAGGACCGTCACTGTGGGCCAGGCACCGCAACCCGATTCGGTCACGGTGGCCGGATCACTGAACCAGGCCATGGGCTGTACGGCGCAGTGGGATCCCACGTGCCAGCAGGCCAAAATGGTCCTGGACCCGGCGGACCGCATCTGGCGGCTGACCGCCGACCTGCCGGCCGGGAAGTACGAGTACAAGGCAGCCCTGAACGGCGGCTGGGACGAAAACTACGGTGCTGACGGCCAGCTCAATGGCCAGAACATCGTGCTTGACCACCCCGGCGGACCGGTCACCTTCCGCTACGACAACAGCACGCATCTGCTCAGCGCCGTCTACGCGTCCCAGCAGCCGTCCGCCGTGGCGGCAGCCGGAAGCATGGACAGCGAGCTGGGCTGCGCCACGGACTGGGAGCCGGCCTGCCAGCAGGCGCAGCTGGTCCTGGACCCGGCAGACCTCGTCTGGAAGCTCACCGTGCCGGACCTGCCGGCGGGGAGCTACGAGTTCAAGGCGGCCCTGAACAAGTCGTGGGACGTCAGTTACGGGGCCGGCGGGGCAACGCCCGGAGCCAACATCGTGTTTGAGCACGACGGCGGCCCGGTCACCTTCCGGTACGACCACTTCACGCACGTGATCACCGCCGGCTAGGCCGGCGGAACAAGGACGATGGCCCCGCCGCTTGAGGAAGCGGCGGGGCCATCGTGCTTTGAGCAGCTGCTCAGGGTCTGTGCAGGGACCCCTCCACGGCGGCGAGCAGCGCGTTGAACCGCTTGTTGCCGGGAAGGTCATCCAGGTAGACGGGCCTGCCGTCCGGGCCGCCCAGGGGAACCTGCCAGTTGGGGTACAGGGCTTCCGTAGTTCCGGGCTGGTTTTGGAGCCGCCGCTCCCCCACCGCGTCCACCAACGCCACGCCCAGCAAAACGGACGGCGACTGGGCCAGCAGGAGGTGCAGCGCCTCGATGGTGTGCTCCTCCGCCGACTGCTGGCCGGGCCCGGCGGCCGTCCCCTCGGCCAGGTAACCGCGTTCACGCAGCAGGGCGAACATTTTCTCCAGCGACGCGTTGTGCTCGGCCCGCTCTTCCTCTTCGGACCGCTCCAGCAGGCCCAGCCGGCTCCGCAGCCCCACATGGTCGCCGGCAAGGTACCCGGCCGTGGGCGGAAGGTCGTGGGTGTTCACGCTGGCGAGCGCCTGCGTACGGTACTTTTCCGGCGCAAGGGGCGAATCGCCGTCGTACTCGAACCACAGGATGGACGTGCCCAGGATGCCGCGGGCCGCGAGGTAGCTACGCACCCAGGGCTCGAAGGTGCCCAGGTCCTCGCCGATCACTACGGCACCGGCGCGGTGCGCCTCAAGGGCCAGGATGCCGATCAGGGCCTCGTGGTCGTACCGGACGTAGGCTCCGTCCCCCGGCGCATTTCCGATAGGGATCCACCACAGCCGGAACAGTCCCAGGATGTGGTCCACGCGGATGCCGCCGGCGTGGCGCAGCACGTTGGCCAGCATGTTGCGGAACGGTTCGTAGCCGGCTTCGGCCAGGCGGGCCGGGTGCCATGGCGGCTGGCCCCAGTCCTGGCCCTGCTGGTTGTACATGTCCGGCGGCGCACCCACACTGGTGTTTGGGGCCAGCACGCGGCCCAGCGTCCACGCGTCGGCACTGTTGTGGTCCACGCCGACTGCGAGGTCGTGCACCACGCCCAGCCGCATGCCGGAGCGGAGCGCCGCCTGCTGCGCGCTTTCCAGCTGCTCGTCGCAGATCCACTGCAGCCAGCGGTGGAAACCGATCCGGTCCGCCAGCTTCTCCCGCAGCGCTTCCGCCTCCGGCGTTCCGATGGCGCACGCCGGATCAGCCCACAGGGGATCCCCGGGGGCCAAGTCCTCGCGGATGGCGGACCAGAGCGCGAAATCATCCAGGCCGGTGCCGGAGATGCGGCAGAACTCATCGAATGCGGCCTGCCGGGATGGTGACCGCCGGGTGTGGTACAGCATCTCCAGTGCCTGCAGCTTGGCGCCGTAAACGGCGTCGCGGTCCAGCCGGGCACCGTCCCGGTTCAGGACTGCTGCTTCCTCGTGCAGCTTTTCCAGTGCCGCGCGCTTCCGCGGCCGCAGGTACGCCAGCTCCGGGATGGCCTCGATCCGGATGTAGAGCGGGTTGAAGAACCGGCGGGTGGACGGCGAGTACGGCGAGGGCTGGACGGGCGGGACGGGTTCGGCGGCGTGCAGCGGGTTGACCAGGACGTAGTCGGCCCCGCGCGCACCGCTGATGGCCGCAAGGTCCGCAAGGTCCGCGAAGTCGCCGATGCCCCATGATCGCTTGGACCGGACCGAATACAGCTGCGTGGCCAGCCCCCAGCCGCGGCGGTCCTCAAGGGGTTTGGCCGTGTCCAGACGGGCCGGCGTGACCACCAGGACGGCACTGGCCGTGGCGCCTTCCGACTCCGCGTGCAGGGTGTGCCACCCCAAGGGCAGGTCCTCGGGAAGGGAGAATGTGGCACGTCCGGTGGAGACGCCGTCCACCTCTCGGGGCTGGATCCAGATGTCCTGCTGGACCGCCTCCCGCGATCCGGTTCCGCCTTCCAGGCTGATGGTGAGGCTCGCGGTGGCACCGTCCCGCACATGGACCGGAACCTGCGCCGGTTCGCCCTGCTTGATGACGACGGCCGGCGGCAGCATCCGCCGCCAGGGCGCCACGTCCACCTCCGCGAGGGCGGCCTCAATCTGCTGGTTGGTGTTGGCCTCGACCCCCAGCGCGGCCAGCACCTTGATCAGGGTGGCCTCGGCAACGGAGTGCGGAAGCCCGTCCCAGCCCTGGAAGGACGTACCCACGCCATGCGCGTCGGCCAGCTGCTGCAGCAGGTGCGGATCCACCGTCCCGGGGGCAGCGGTTGGAGGGTCGGCGGGCGTCATTGGCCGTGCTGCGTCCTGCTGGTCTGCTGCCGTCATGGGTGTCCGCCTCGTCTGTGATGGTCCCGGAACTTACAGTGCTGTCTGTCGTGCCGGGCGCTCACACCCCAGTGCACAACCGTTGGTTCAGATTATTGCAGGGCGGCGCAGAGGCGAAACCGGCGCGGGATCGCGGCCGGACCGTTACGTGGACGGCGAGTGGATTCGTGCAGGCTACGGATCGAAGTGCGTGCTCACCGCTCCGTCGCTGACGCGCCCGAGGACCTCAGCGGCGAGGTCCCGCAGCTTCTGGTTCCGGTGGCTGGATGCCTTGGTGAGCAACGCCATGGCCTCACCCTGGCTGCACCGGTTCTGCGCCATAATCACTCCGCAGGCGAGGTCGATCGTGGTGCGGTTTGCCATGGCCGCCTTCAGGTCGTCTGCCAGGTTTTGGGCATCGGCGATCCGCAGCGCCAGCCGCAGGGCCCTGCCGGCAAGGTCGGCAAACCCCTCCGCTGTGCGGATGACGTTGGGGGCAAAGACGCCGGGTTCCGCGGCAAAGAAGTTCAAGGCGGCGGCCTGGTCGGCGTCCAGGCCCAGGGGAACGCCCAGCACGCTGCGGCAGCCGTTGTCAGCCAGCACCTTCTGGTATTCAGGCCACCGGGTATCGGTCTCGACGTCGGACAGGATCATTGGCTGCATCGCCTCCAGCGATGCGATGCAGGGCCCTTCCCCGAGGACCTGTTCCAGCTTGTCCAGCACCGCGGCCCGTTCGCTGCTGCCGGCAATGGTGGCGTTGCGCTTGCGGCGGCGGAGCGTAACCCCGCATTCGATGAAGACGTTCGCGGCATCGCTGAGCGTGGATGCGGCAACGGTGGACAACTCGGACAGGAAGTCAGCAACGTTGGTGCTGCCGATGATGAGGTCGTGCAACTGGACAAATTGTTCATCGTTATTGAGGGTGCCCATGCCTCAATATAAGCGCTGTTTCGGGCTGTTTGAGCGCCATAAAACGTCATCCCCGCCGCTCCGGTTACTCCGTGCGACGAAAAGAGAAGGACTGCAACGGAAATCTGCGCCGGCCTGCCGGATCTGTGTAGCGTCATGACGATCCAGGGCACGGCAACTGAATGAAGGAGACCGGAGATGAGCCTGAGCGAACTGCGGGTGTTCGGACGGTCGGGAACCCCCATCAGTCCCCTCACCCTTGGGACCATGAACTTTGGCGAGGGGACCGGCAGCGGCCAGGGTGCACCCACCGGCGCTGACGAGAGCATCCGCATCATCCACGCGGCGCTGGACGCCGGCATCACCGCTATTGATACCGCCGACGTCTACTCGCAGGGGGAATCGGAGCAGGTGGTGGGCCGTGCGCTGCGGGGCCGCCGGGACGACGTCTTCGTGGCCACCAAGTTCCACGGCCAGATGAGCCCCAACCCCGCGCACTCCGGCAACTCGCGGCGCTGGATCACCCAGGCCGTGGAGGGCAGCCTGCGCCGGCTGCAGACAGACCGGATCGACCTCTACCAGGCGCACCGGCCGGACTACAACACCGACGTCCTGGAAACCATCACCACCCTCAACGACCTGATCCGCCAGGGCAAGATCCTGTACTACGGGACCTCGGTGTTTACGCCGGCGCAGCTGGTGGAGGCACAATGGCTGGCCACCACCAACCACCTGATCCCGCCGCTGGGCAACCAGGTCCCGTATTCCATGCTGGTCCGCGGCAATGAACGCCACGTACTGCCGATTGCCCAGCAGTATGGCCTGGGTGTCCTCGCCTACGGCCCCCTGGCGGGCGGCTGGCTTTCCGGCAGCTTCGTCCTGGAATCGGGCAAGCCGCCCAACCGGGTGCACACGCTTCCCGGCCGGTACGACCTGTCCGGGCCCGCCAGCGAGCGCAAGCTGTTGGCCAAGGATTCGCTGGCCCGCCTGGCGGACAAGCTGGAGCTGTCCCTGGTGGACCTGGCCGTGGGGTTTGCCCTGACGCATCCCGCCATCAGCAGCGTGATCATCGGCCCGCGCAGCGAGGAACACCTCCGGGCGTACCTTCGCGCCGCCGACGTCCAGCTGGGCGAGACGGTGCTCGACGCCATCGACGACCTGGTACCCCCGGGCACCAACTTCGTGGAGCGGGACGCGGGCGCTATCGTGCCATCCATCGAGTTCGCGGAATTGCGACGACGGTAGCCTGCTTCTGCGGGCCAGGCTCCCACTGCGCGGGGCCGGGTACGGCGGCTGCGCCTGCCTATGATGGCCGCAATGGAAACGCTGTTCACGATCGGTCACGGCACCGGCTCCCAGGAGGACTTCACAGCGCTGCTGCAAACTGCCGGGGTGACGTCCCTGGTGGATGTCCGGATCGGCCCGGGCAGCCGCAAGTATCCGCATTTCGGCAAGGACCGCATGGCGGTGTGGCTTCCGGAGGCGGGGATCGGCTACCGCTGGGAGAAACGGTTGGGCGGCTTCCGCAAACTGCTCCCGGATTCCCCCGACACTGCCCTCCGGAATGACTCGTTCCGCGCCTACGCAGGCTACATGCGCAGTGGCGATTTCCTGGCCGCAAGCGCAGAACTGGTGGCCGGGTCGCAGGTGGAAACCACCGCGATCATGTGCAGTGAAACCCTCTGGTGGCGCTGCCACCGCCGCCTCATCGCCGACCACTGCGTGCTGGTGGCGGGCCTGCCCGTTGAACACCTCTTGCCTCCCGGCAAGGCGGTTCCACACGTCCCCACCCAGGGGGTCCGGGTTGTGGGCGGTGAGCTGCGCTACGACGTCCCGGCATGAGGGCGGCCCGGGGGCAGCTGAAACTATTGACTAAGTGGTAGAAGGCTCCTACGGTTTGATACCGAAACCGCCTCCCAGGGAAGCAGGGGCCTGCCATGCCAATGTCCGACGAGGAGCGACGCCTGCTCAAGGAGCTGGAAATGGGGCTGATCGTGGATGATCCCCACCTGGCCATGGAACTGCTCTCGGGTTACCCGGCACGTCGTTTTCCTGCAGGCCTGTTCCCGGGAGTGGCGGCGGCCCTGATCGGCGTGGTGCTCATCCTCGCCGGGGCCGGGATCCCCGCGCCGGGTGCGGTGGTGCTAGGGATTCTGCTGCTGGGGCTGGGGGCCTGCCTGTTGCTGGGACCCACGGTACTGGCCCGGCGGCAGCACACCGGCTGATTCTGCCGCAGGCTGTTCTGGTGCACGCGGCTGTGCCACTGCACCTGCTGCCCGGCGGCCGCGGGGCGTCAGGATAAACAGGCTGGCCAGGACGACGGCGGCGCCAAGCCACCCGGGTGCCGGGAGCCTTTCGCCCACCACCACTACTGCCAGGACGGCGGCCACCACGGTTTCCAGCAGGGAGATACTGGTGGCGGTGCTTGCGCCGACCCGGGCCAGGCCCCAGCCGAACAGGAGGTACCCGGCAAACATGGGGACCACGGCCATGTAGGCAGCAACACTGACATTGCCCCAGGACTCCAGCAGCGGTCCGCCCGTCGCGGCGAGGACGGGCATCAGCAGGAGCCCGCCCAGCCCGAAGATGCTCCCCATCGCAGCCCTGGACGTGATGCCGCCGGCCGCCAGGCGGTGGGCCGCCCAGGAGTACAGGGCATAGGTGGTGCCGGCCAGCAGGCCAAGGAGGATTCCCGCCGTCGAGCTCCAATCCGTGGCCGCTTCCGCAGCAACCGGTGCGCCTGCTGCGGCGGCCGGCCCTGCCGGCGTGTGCCCGGCGAAGGAGAGCAGCGCGGCGCCGCCGACCCCCAGCAGGGCCCCAATGATCCATTGCCGGCTCAGCCTTTTCCGGTCCGCGAAGCGTTCGATCAGGGCTGCCGCCACGGGGGCGGAGCCGATCGAGACGACCGTGCCCACGGCCACGCCGGAGAGGTGCATGGAGCTGTAGAAGGCCAGGGGGTAGACGGCCACGGCCGCGGCACCGAGCGAAACGAGGCGCCACCGTGCGAGCAGGCTGCCGGCCTGGAGGCCGATGAGCCGTGCTGCGATGATCGCCTGCAGCAGGCCGCCCAGACCCATTGCCACGGCGCCAACAGCCAGCGGGCTCACGCCTGGGGCGAAGGTGGCTGCGGTCCCGGTGGTGCCCCAGAGGACGGAGGCGGCCACGACGGACATCGCTCCCCATGGATGGGCCTTCGGGTGGTGGCGCTCAATGCTCACAGGGCATCCAGCAACTCTCCGGCCAGGCCCCTGGCTTCCCTCAGCGGGCCGTCATTGCCTTCCAGCCCGGCGCGGGCCATGGCACCTTCGAGCAGGAACGCCAGGTGCACGGCGTTTGCGGGGACCTGTTCTTTCCGGGCCGGCAGCAACCCCGCCACATGCCCGGCCAGGAGTTCCTGGACCTCCTCCTTGTGGCGGCGCACGGCGTCCCTGCCGGGATCGCCGGCAGGGAGTTCGGCCGCGGCGTTGAGCAGGCCGCATCCCCGGAAGCCGTGCTCGTAGGTGAAGTTCGCGTGGTCCAGATAGGCATCGAAGACCGCCAGGACCTGGTCCCGCGGCGTTTGCGCCGTCTCCAGCCGCCGGCGGTACAGCCCGAGCCACTCGTCGTGCCTCGCCTCCAGGTAGGCCGCCACCAGGTCCGCCTTGGAACTGAAGTTGTTGTAGAGGCTCTTCTTGGCCACTCCAGCTTCGGCCGTGATGGCGTCGATCCCGGTGGCTGTCACGCCGTTGGCATAGAAAAGCCGCGCGGCAGCTTCCAGCAGCAGTTCGCGGGCGGGGCGGCGCGCAGCGGTTGGGCGGCCGTGGGTTGAGGGGCCTGATGCAGTCACGGGCTCTCCTCATATCGGCGGTAGGTAGACCAGTCTACCTACCACCGAGTGCGCAGGAAACCCTTAGGCAACCCAGGCGGTCTCCACGGTGGGCGCGGCCCGGGTATTCGTCGGTGTCGAGTGCGCCCCAAGCTGCCGGGCCACCGCTTCCACAAGGACATCAAGGGGCTGCGTGATGTCCGCCAGGACATGGGCCTCGTCCGCCTCCAGGTCCTCCAGGGCGGCGAACTGGGATTCCAGCAGCGTGCGGGGCATGAATTCGTGCGCGCGCGCCTCCATCCTCGCGCCGAGGGTTTCCACCGAGCCGGCGAGGTGGATGAAGACCAGGTCCGGCGCATAGCTGCGCAGCAGGTCGCGGTACCGGCGCTTGAGCGCGGAGCAGGCGACGATCGGCGGCGCTGTTGGCCCGCCGTCGGCCGTTCCTCCCGGCACCCTTGCCGCTGCCGCAGGCAACCCGTCCCGTCCCGCCAGCAGCCCGCCCAGGACGGCGAGCCAAGGTTCCCGGTCGTTGTCGGTCAGCGGAATACCGGCGCCCATCTTGTCCTTGTTGGCGGCGGGGTGGAAGTCGTCGCCGTCGAGGAACGGCTTGCCCAGGCGGTGGCCCAGGAGGGCGCCGACGGTGGACTTGCCGCAGCCCGAGACTCCCATCACGACCAGCGGAGGCAGGTGCCCGCTCATGGGGCCTGCCCCGTGTCGCCGAAGGAGAGGAGTACCTTGCCGGAGCTGGTGGAGTCCTTGGCCACCTCGAACGCGTGGAGGGCGTCGGCCAGCGGGAATTGGTGCGTGATGACGGGCTCGATGTGCAGGGAGCCGTCGGCGAGGGCGGCGATCACGTCGTCGATCTCGTCGTTGAAGCGGAACGAGCCGAGCAGTTGCAGTTCGCGGGTGATGGCCAGCGAGATGGGCACCGGCTGCATGCCGGTGGGCAGCAGCCCCACCATCACCACGGTTCCGCCGCGCACCGCGCCGCGGATGGCCGAGGCCAGCCCGTGGTGGTTGCCGGAGGATTCGATCACGACGTCGGCCTCCACGGCGGCGATGGCTTCGGTGTCCGCGGCGTTGATGACCTGGTCGGCGCCCACGGCCGTGGCGATCTCCAGCGGTTTGGGATGGAGGTCGACGGCGGTGATGTGCGCTGCGCCTGCGCGCTTGAGGACGGCGACGGCGAGGGCGCCGATGGGGCCGGAGCCGATGACCAGCGCGGTTTTCCCACGGAGGTCCCCGGCCCTGGACACGGCGTGCCAGGCGACCGATGCGGGTTCGATCAGTGCGGCGGTGCGCAGGTCGATGTTGTCCGGGAGCGGACGGAGCATCCGGACGGGCAGCGTGACGTAGCGGCTGAAGGCGCCATCCGTGTGCGGGTAGCGGGCGGCGCTGCCAAGGTACGTGCAGCCAGGTGACAGGTTGGGCCGGTCCGCCGGATAGCGCGCGGCGCCTGGACCGGGCGTTGCGGGGTGGACGGCGACGGCGGTTCCCGCCTGCGGCCCGGAGCCGTCCGCCGCCTGGCGCACCACCGTGCCGGAGATCTCGTGGCCCAGGACCAGCGGCGCCTTGAGGATGGACTCCCCCGCCGCGCCGTGCAGCCAGTAGTGGAGATCGGAGCCGCAGATGCCGCCGTAGAGGACCTCAACCACCGCTTCGTCAGGTGCGGGCTGCGGCAGCGGGACCTCGTCGATCCGCAGGTCGCCGGCGGCGTGCGCCACCAGCGCAGGACCGGTGGCGGGCAAAGCGACATCAAGGGGCGTTGCCATCAGACCACCACCGTCATTCCGCCATCGATGAAGATGGTCTGTCCGTTCACGAAGTTGGAGCCGTCCGAGGCCAGCCACACCACGGGACCGGCCAGGTCCTCCACGGTGCCCCAGCGGTGGGCCGGTGTCCGGCCCAGGATCCAGGAGTTGAATTCCTCGTCGTCCACCAGGTTCTGGGTCATTTCGGTGTGGATGTAGCCGGGTGCAACGGCGTTGATCTGCAGCCCGGAGGCCGCCCATTCGGCGGTCATGGCGCGGGTAAGGTTCCGCAGTCCACCCTTGGCCGCGATGTACGGGGCGATGGTGGGCCGGGCCAGGTCGGTCTGGACGGAACAGATGTTGATGATTTTGCCCCGGCCCCGGGTGATCATGTGGCGGGCGGCCTCGCGGCCCACCAGGAAGGCGCTGGTGAGGTCCGTGGAGAGGACGCGTTCCCAGTCCGCCACATCGAGATCCAGCATGGGGACGCGGTGCTGGATGCCGGCGTTGTTCACCAGGATCTCGAGCGGCCCCACGTTGTCCTCGATCCAGCGGATGCTGCGGGCTGCGGCGTCGTCGTCCGTGACGTCGAAGGCCACGCTGTGGATCCGGCCGGGCGGGAAACCTGCCGCCATGGCCGCCTCGGCGTCCTTGAGCCGCTCCGGGTTGACGCCGTTCAGCACCACTGTCGCTCCGGCGTCGGCCAATGCCTTGGCAAGGGCCGAACCGATGCCCCTGCTCGAACCCGTGACCAGGGCTACGCGCCCCGTGAGATCAAAAAGCCCTGTCATGTCCTGGTTACTTCCTCTTCATTGTTGTGTCGTGCCCCTGGCTGCATCAGATGCCGGCTGCCATTAGAGCGTGCCCTGCTGGAAGGGCCCCTCCTGCACCAGGTTGGCCGGGGTTCGGCCGGCGGCCAGCGCCTCGAGCTGCTGCTTCAGGAGTTTCAGGATCCGGGGCTCAAAGGCCGAGGCGTTGCCGCCCACGTGCGGGGTGATGAGGGCATTCTCGGCGGACCACAGCGGGTGGCCGGCGGGCAGCGGCTCGGGGTCGACCACGTCGATGGCGCACTGGAGGCGGCCGGAGACCACTTCGCGGGTCAGGGCCTCGGTGCTGACGACGGCGCCGCGGCCCACGTTCACCACCAGGGCTCCGTCGGGCAGGGCGGCCAGGACCTCCCGGCCCACCAGGTGGTGGGTGTTGTCGTTCAGGGGCAGGACGGACACCAGGATGTCGTGGTCCGCGGCGAGGGCAGGCAGTTCGTCCGGGCCGTGGACCTGCCCGTCGGCGTCCGTGCGGGCCGTGCTTCCCACCCGGGTGATGGTCACCTCGAAGGGTTCCAGGCGGCGCGCCAGTTCCTTGCCGATCCCGCCGATGCCCAGCAGCAGGACCTTGCGGTCGGCCAGGGACTGGCGGCGCTGCGGCTTCCAGCTCTCGACCTGCTGGTCCTTGACGGCCTGGTCGATGCCGCGCAGCTTGGCGAGGATGAGGCCAACGGCCAGCTCCGCGGTCGCAGCTGCATGGACGCCCGAGGCGTTTGCCACTGCGGCGCGCGGACCGGCGGCCTCGCACACGCCGTCGTACCCGGTTGACTGCGTCTGCACGAACTTGAGGTCCGGGACCGTCCCCAGGGAACCCAGCACTGCCCCGGCGTTGAGGTAGGGCAGGATCACGCCGTCGATGCTGCCCAGGTCCCCGCCGGGGGCTTCCGTCATGTCCCAGACCACCCCGCGCAGGCTGCCGGGAAGCGGCGACAGATCGGCCAGGAGCTGGGAATCCGGAAAGCTGACGGTGTGCACGTGCTGCATTGGGGACCTATCGTTTGGTGGTGGGTGAAGTGCGGGGCGGGCGTCAGGCGGTGGGCTCGCGGCGGTCGAAGGTCAGGCCGCCCGGGACCTGGAACGTGGGCATAAGTTCAAGCATGCCAACATTCACGTGCCGCGGCGTCTCAATGGCGTAATCAAGGGCGTTGACAATGTCGTCGGTAGTCAGCGATTCGTAGCCCTCGTAGTACGTATTCCAGGCTTCTTCCATGGCCTCGGGGCTGCCGCCGAGGTTGCGGCCGAAAATTTCGGTTTCCACCCGGCCCGGGCAGATTTCGGTGACGCGGATGCGCTTGCCCACGGTGTCGTTGCGGAGCTGGCGGGAGATCTGGTGCACCGCAGCCTTGGTGGCGTGGTAGACGGTGTGGCCGTAGAAGTTGTACACGCCGGCGATGGAGCTGATGTTGACCACGTGGCCCCGGTCCCGCTCCACCATGCCGGGCAGCACCAGCCGGGTGAGCTGCAGCAGCCCGCGGAGGTTCACGTCCACCAGTTCGTCGATGTCCTGCTCGGAGGAGTCCAGGATGTTGCCGGGCCGGGACACGCCGGCACAGTTCACCAGGACGTCCACCTTGAGGTCGCGGACGACGGCGGTGAGCGCGGCAGTGTCGGTCAGGTCCACCACATGCGGGACTGCTCCCGTGCGGTCCGCCAGTTCAGCGAGGCGTTCCTCGTTGCGGGCCACCGCGTGGACGGTCAGGCCGCGCTTGGCCAGCCGTTCGGCGATGGCGGCGCCCATGCCGGTGGAGGCTCCGGTGACGAGGGCTGTGGTGTAGTCGGAAAAAGGCATTTGGTACTCCAGAAAGTGGGAGGGACGGGCTCCTGCGTCCGGCGCGGGGCCGGACGCAGGAGCCCGCCGGTTGGCAGGGGGGTTAGGAATTGGGTAGCGGTTTGTGGGTGCGGTCCCGGGCGGCGGGAAGGGCATTCATGATGTTCAGGCTCCTGACGCCGGGCTGAGTTCGTACCAGCGCTGGCCGGCGCCGATCCCGAGGAGTCCGAAGACTGTGTTCATGGTGTTCCGGAGTTTGTCCAGTTCCAGGCAGGCTGTGCGGTGCATGACCGTTGCTTCAGCCACGGAAGTCTTTCTGAAGGTGACGGCGTGTCCGGGCCTGGACTGCGCCAGGACATCCAGGGAGCGGCTTGTGACCACTCCCAGGACCGGATAGCCCGCCGTGACGCCGCGTCCCCGGTGCAGGACCAGCAGTTCGTCCCGCGACGGAACCTCGATGGCCCCCACCGGGACACCGCGGGAGAGGACCTCGGAGGTGAGCTGGCGTTCGGGCAGTGCGCCGCCGAGCCGGAGGCCGATGTGGTTGCTTCGGGGGCTCACGGTGTATTCCGTGGTGAAAAGCAGGTCTGCGGTGTCGCCGAATTCGGCCACGTCCGGCCCGTCGGTGACGTCGATGACCGGGTGGGTGGTGAATTCCGGCTTTGCCAGTCCCAGCCGGAACAGGGGCAGGCCGAAATGCGGCTGCGTGATGGGTGCGGTGGTCTTTTGTGTTGCGAGCCGGGTGCCCTCAACGAGTTTCAGTCCAAAGCCCACCACAGTGTCCGGTGCGCAGCTGCCCAGCAGCGTGGGGACGGTGAAGGATCCGTGGACGGCGATGTAGGCGCGGAGACCCGTGCGGATTCCGCGGACCGTCACTGTTTCGCCGGCCCGGACGGAGACGGGCTCCCACTGGGGGCAGTCGCGGCCGCCCACCGTGAGGTCCAGGGGCGCGCCGGTCACGGCGATCAGCAGGTCCGTGGTGGCGCGCATCCTGAAGTCCAGGGCGGTGAGTTCCAGCAGCGGATCGTTGTCCCCGTTGCCGGCCAGGATGTTGGCGGCCTTGGCCGAGAACTGGTCCAGGGCCCCGTTGACGGGAAGTCCGAATGCGGGCCCCTTTGTCCGGCCGAGGTCTGTGACTACTGAGTGGCCGGGCTGAAGGATGACAAGGGACCCGGTCATGACCGTGCCTCCAGGAACTGCCCCTGGTAGTTTCCGAAGTCCTCAGCGGGAATGCGGTAGAAGCGCAGTTCATCGCCGGGGACGTAGGGCACCAGGGGTTCGCGTGCCGCGTCAAGGACCGTCAGGGGGGTCTGGCCGATGACGCACCAGCCTCCTGGTGCCACTGCGGGTGCGATCACGGCTTGGCGCCCGGCCACGGATACGGCACCGGCGGGAACGGACAGCCGCGGGTCCTTGAGCCGGGGGACAGGGACCGGGAAGTCTGGTCCGTCCATCATCGGAGAACCGGCCGGCGCTCCGAGGCAGCGGATGACGTAGGTCTTGGCTGTGTGCCGGGCGATGACGTCCTCAACGTCCAGGCCCTGGTGGTCTGCCACGCGTTCCAGGTCCGGCCCGTAGCTGCCGCCGTACACCACGGGGACTTCGAAGCGGCGCGGCTCCCGCATGGCGGTGCCGGTGAAGTCCAGCTGGCGCATGCCCAGGAGCACGAAGGCCCGGACCTGGCGGGCGGAGGTGAGGTAGGGGTCGAATTCCACCAGGACGGAGTCGTAGGTGGGAACGGCGCCGTGGATGCCTTCGACGCCGGCGGCTGCCAGCCAGCCTGCCAAGGAATGGACGGTGGCCCAGTTGGTTTCTGCGTCACCGGACCGTGCCACCACGCGCAGGGCGGCGTCGCCTGACTCGTAGATGTCCAGCGTTGCCTGGCTGGTGGTCGTCGTCATGGCGGCCATGGTCAGGAAACCTGCTGCTTTGCGGCGAGCACCTGCGCCAACGGGGCGATGGTGACGCCCGCGGCGATCAGTTCGCTGCGGATCAGGCGGGCAAGTTCGACGGCGCCCGGGTTGTCGCCGTGGAGCAGCACCGTGTCTGCCTCGATGGCAATGTCCCTGCCGGAGGCCGTCTGAATGAGGCCTTCGCTGACCATCCGCACGGTGCGCTGGACGATGACGGAGGGGTCGTGGATTACGGCGCCGGGCTCGCTGCGCGGCACCAGCGTGCCGTCATCCTGGTAGGCGCGGTCCGCGATGCCAACGATGGCCACCCGCAGGCCGCGCTCTACCGCCGCGGTGGCGAGTTCACCGTCCTGCGCCAGGATGATCAGCTTCGGGTCCACCCGGGCGGCGGCATCCGCTACGGCTCCGGCATAGTCCGCGCGGGTGGCCACCAGGTTGCCCAGGCGGCCGTGGGGTGCCAGGTGGGAGACGGAACCGCCGTGGTAGGCGGCAAACGCCGACAGGGCTCCGAGTTGGTAAATGACGTCGGTGCGGACCTCGTCAGCTGTGAGGTCCATGGCCCGGCGGCCGAAGCCGCGGAGATCCGGGAAGCTCGGATGCGCACCGATGCCGACTCCCGTCCTGACGCATTCAGCCACCGTGGCGTCCATGATGTCAGGGTCCCCTGCGTGGAAGCCGCAGGCGATATTGGCGCTGGACACGATTTCCAGCAGGGCTTTGTCGTCACCGATCGAGTAGGCGCCAAAACCTTCACCAAGATCTGCTACGAGATCGACTGTGGGCATTACGGGCCTTCCTCTGCTGGTACTGCGGGTGTAAATCAGTGTGGCATCGGGATTGGAGCCACACAAAGACGAATGCGGTATCACGCTATAGGGAACGGTTATGACCTTCGCCGGCGATTATCACCGGTCCAAAGAATGTACGGGGTCCTTGTTTCGTGACGAGAGAAATGGTGCTTCCAATAAACATTTTCCCTACCTATGCGCAAAACATATGCCACCATCAAAATCGGTGATGACCGGGGCGGGGATAGAATGTTCTGGTCATTGGAAAGTCATCTGCAATTAACCTATGCCCGAGACTCGGATCACACAAAGACGTAATGACTGTCCCGCCATAGCGCCAACGTATGACCCCGCATGCTGAGCCGTCCCCGGCTGGAAAAGAGGAGCGCTATGGACACCCGGAAACTGGCGTACTTCGTGAAGATCGTCGACTCAGGAAGCATCACGAAGGCGGCCGCCGCCCTCCACGTGGCCCAGCCGGCGCTGAGCCAGCAGGTGTCGGCCCTGGAAACGGAGCTGAAGCAGCGGCTCCTGATCCGCAGCAAGCAGGGCGTGGAGCCCACGGCGGCCGGCCATACCCTGTACCGGCACGCGCAGACCATCCTGCGCCAAGTGGAGCAGGCCAGAATGGATGTGGCAGCTTCGGGAGCGGCGCCTTCGGGCCGCGTCTCCATAGCGATCGCCCCCTACAGCATGGCCTCAAGCCTCACTCCACGGATTATCAGCGAAGTTGGACGGCGCTACCCCGACATCGTGCTGCACCTCACCGAGATATACGGCGGCGTGCTCAGTGAGGCCATCAAGAACGGGCGTCTCGACATGGCACTCATTTATGAACCGGGGCCCATCCGGGGGGTGCAGTTCACCACCCTCATCGTCGAGGACCTGTACCTGGTCGTGAACTCCCGGCGGGATCTTCCGGGAGCGACGGAGGCCGGCACCATCACGCTGGACGAGGTGGCCGACGTCGGGCTCTTCCTGCCGGAACAGATCCACACCCTTCGGCAGGTGGTTCAGGCGGGCATCGACAGCAGGGGCCTGAAGCTGAAGCTGGTGGGCGAGGTGGAATCAGTACCTTCCCTCACGCGGCTGCTGCGCACGGACCTCGGAGCCACCATCCTGCCAAAGTCGGCTGCGGACGCGCTGTTCCACGAGGAGGACTTCCGGGTGCTGCGGATCGTCGAACCGGCACTGCAGTGCAAAATCGCACTGTGCACCCCAGACCACGAGCCCCTGTCCGAAGCCGCGTCCGCCGTCCTGCTGGTACTCAAGGAAATGCTGCAGGAAATACTTCGGAGTAAATATCCCGCGCTCCCCACCACACCGCCCTCGGCGCCATAAGCAGGCCTTATCAGGTCACGCCGCTTTAGTCTTATTCAGGTAATTCAGCAGGTCCTAGGATAAATGCCATAAAGGTTTGCCAAAGGCGCAACCGCGGCAATTATTTTCCCTTGGAGCCCACCATGAAAAAGATCACCAGCGTGCAGTACCGGAATTCAGCTGAAAGAAGGATCCAGCTCAAAGCCGGCACCGGTTCCCACTGCCCCACCAACGGCTTCTGGCGTCCAGAGGACGCGCCCGCCACGGAACCGGTCTTCGTGTTCGAGGGAAGCATGATGCCGCCCGGAAAACGCGGCTCCACCATGTGGTACCTGGATGACGCCCAGGTGGGACCGCCCGCCCACCTGCTGCCCGGCATGAGCTGATCGGCGCAGCGGCTTCAAAGCGGCAACAGGCAAGGCCCGGAGTTCCGAAAGGAACCCCGGGCCTCTGTCGTATAAACCCATCGATTGCTGAGTATCTGCCGTTATGAGGGCTCAAAACGGCACTTACGCAGCAATCGATGGGTATGGAGCTACAGAGCTGGCTCCAGTTCGGTGTCCTCCACCAGCAGGCCCTTGGCCTTGAGCACATCGGTCAGCTTGCACAGCTCGATGGTGGTGCCGCCTTCCTTGTAGCGGCGGATGAGCTCGTCTTCGGCGTCGACGCGTGCCTGCGACAGCTTGATGACTTCCTCGATCTCATCCTTGCGGACCACCACCACGCCGTCGGCGTCACCCAGCAGGACATCGCCCGGGTAGACAATCTCGTCGCCGAACACCAGGGGGTGGTTGATGGGGCCAATGGTTTCCTTGACGGTCCCCTTGATACAGACACTGCCGGAGAACACCGGCAGTCCGAGTTCAATAAGGTCCTTGGTGTCGCGGACACCGGAGTCCGTGACCATACCGGCCAGGCCCTTCGCCTTCATGGCGTTGCCCAGCACGTCGCCGAACGTCCCGGCTTCCTGGTACTCACCGGCTGCCACCAGGACAACGTCGCCCTTCCGGGCGTAGTGGATGGCCACCTGAAGCATCAGGTTGTCCCGTGGTGCGCACACCACAGTGACCGCCGGGCCGCAGAAGGACATGCTGCGGTCGATCGGCTTGATCTTTGAACTCAGGGCACCTTTGCGGCCCTGTGCTTCATGCACGGTGGCGGAGGAGAACTTGGAAAGCCGCTGAACGGCATCTTCGGAAGGCCGGTCGAATTTCGTTTTGACGTGGATCATGGGGTGCTCCTGTTGTTGGGAAAGCATGGGCAAAGTAGTGGTTGGGTCAGGCGAGCGCCGTGACGGCCTTTTCGATCGCAGCGATGGATTCCTCGATCACCGGCAGCCCGGTGGCATAGGAAATCCGGAAGTAGGGGCTCAGTCCGTACGCCGAACCCTGGATGACGGCAACAGACGCCGCTTCCAGCAGGTACAGCGTGAAGTCCTCGTCGTTGGCGATCTTCCTGCCATCGGGCGTCGTCTTGCCGACGACCCCCGCGCAGTTGACGTACGCGTAAAAGGCGCCTTCCGGCGTCGCGCACTGCAGGCCCTTGACCGCGTTCAGCCCGGCGACTGCCGCATTGCGCCGTTCGCGGTACACCTCCACGCTTTCACGGACGAATGCCTGGTCTCCGGTGAGTGCCGCGGCGGCAGCTGCCTGGCTGATGGAGGACGGGCAGGAGGACATTTGGGACTGCAGCTTGTTGATGGCAGCCACCAGGGGCGCCGGTCCGCCGGCGTATCCCAGCCGCCATCCGGTCATCGCGTAGGCCTTGGAGACCCCGTTGGTGACCAGCACACGGTCCTTAAGCTCAGGGGCAACGGCCACGAGACTGGTGATGGGCACTTCGCCGAAGTGGATCTCGTCGTAGATCTCATCGGTGAGGACATAGACGGCAGGGTGGTCCTTGAGGACGGCGGCCAGGCCTGCCAGTTCTTCGCGGGAGTACACCGCTCCCGTGGGGTTGGAGGGCGTGTTGAGGATGACCCACTTGGTGCGCTCCGTCAGTGCCCCTGCCAGTGCCTCAGGGGTGAGTTTGAAACCGGTGTCCTCACCACAGGAAACGATGACGGGGGTGCCTTCGTTGGCGAGCACCATGTCCGGGTAGGAGACCCAGTACGGTGCGGGGATGACAACCTCGTCGCCTGCATCGAGTGTGGCCATGAACGCGGTGAAGATGACCTGCTTCCCGCCCCCTCCGATGGTGATCTCGCCCGGCGCGTACTCCTGGCCGGTTTTGCGATGCAGCGTCTGCAGGATGGCCTTTTGCAGTTCGGGCGTCCCGGTCACCGATGTGTACTTGGTTTCACCACGGCCGATGGCTGCGATGGCAGCGTCCTTGATGTGCTGGGGCGTGTCGAAATCCGGCTCGCCGACCGTCAGGTCCAGGATCCGGCGGCCCTCGGCCTTGAGCTCCCGGACACGGGCCGCCGCGGCAACGCTTGGTGAGGATTTGATACGGGTTACGCGTGATGCGGGCACGAATTCAGGCATGGTTTCTTCCAGGCTTCCGGTACGGATGAGGGTGGTTCAATCGAGCCTAGGGAAGGAGCCGCCCTCTTGGATAAGACCTAAAGTGCGTGGACAGATAAGCAGCCCTTATGACGGAGCAGCTAGAACTTTCGCCTATTGCTCCACGCACTTTCGGTATTGCCTCACCTGCCTGCCGGCGGCGTAACCTGCAGGGTGGATAACGGGCCCACTGAAGGCCCCGCAACGCCGTACAGGCAGGCGGGCCGCACCGGGAGAGGTACGCCTGCCGGCAGGAAGCCGCGCGGGCATGAAGTCACCGACGGAGACAAGGAGCAGAGGTGCCTCGCAGAGAGATGCAGGAACGGATACCTCCGCGAACAGCCGGCACCGGGTCCGGCGGGGCCGGCGCAGCAGCGTACCGGTACCGGGGCGTCCCGAAGCCGGACCCCGCCGCGGCCCGTGCCCAGCAAGCGCTGGCCATGCTGGCCCAGCTGCGGACGACCCTCGCACTTCGGTCCAGCAGGGTCCGTGCCCTCACCGCCGAGCTGGGTGACTGCCTTGCCCAGGCCGTGTGCGACGGCGTGAAGGTTGCCGCCGTCGCGAAGGCCGCCGGCCAGCCTGCCGCCAGTATCCGGTCTGCCACGCTGGCACGCGGCGAGCTGTACCCGTCCGGCCAAACCCGAAGCGGGCATCTGCACCTCATTGCGGGATTGGCTTCGGAGCTGGCGGCAGCCGAAGGCGCCCGGAGTGATGCGGAACAACAACGAACGCAGGTACTGGCACTGGCCAGGAAATCCCGGCTCCTTGACGACCACCAACTCGCGGGGGCAAGCGGCCTGAAGTCCGACGAGATCCGCAAAATGACCAGGGGGTTGGCTTGCGTGTAGCCCAGCCGCAATGACCGTCCCGGCGTGGCTTTGCCTCCCCGCTCTGGCGGCGGCTGGCGAGCAAGCGTAGCGTCTTTCGAAGAGGCCGCCGCAAGCACGGTGTCTGCTTTCCGGCGCTTCGGTAAGCCGCGGAGGAGGCCGGAATGGCGGGATGGAATGCGGATACGGCCGCCGGGCCGCTAGGAGCAGGCTCCGTGACGTTGGTCGAGGGCTCATCGTTCTGTATCTCGTCATCCAACGGGGATATCCAGGCCGATCGGCCGCATGGCCTCTTCGTGGCTGACGTCAGGATCCTTGCGATCTGGCGTCTGACTGTGGACGGACAGGCGCTTGAACCGCTCACCGCGGAGACAAAGGAGCCGTTCCGTGCAGCATTTGTTGCAAGGATCCCCCGGTCCGACGGCTACGCGGACAGCCCACTGATCGTGGAACGGCTGCGGGAGGTCGGAGCCGGCCTCCAGGAGCAACTCACCATCTACAACTACTCCCAGGAGGCGGCTGAGTGCCTCGTCGTCCTGGAAGTAGGGGCCGACTTTGCGGACCTCTTCGAGGTGAAGGAGGCTCGGATCCGGCGACGGTGGGAGGAAAGCCGGGAAGCCGACGATGGACTGCTCACCATCCGGGGCAGTTGGCAGGACGTCCGAAAAGGCACCGCTATCCACGTACCGGGTGCCGACATCTCCGGTGACACCGTCCAATATCGGGTGTCGGTCCCCGCTCATGGGCAATGGAGCACCGTACTGACCGTTCTGCCCACGGACGATGGAGGCCACGCACCGGCTTTCGTCCATTCCGGGGGAGACACCCTGTCCCCCCGGGACCGCCGCCGCCGTGAGTGGGTCGCAAAGATCCCCGTACTGCAGGTGGCCAACCGCTCGGTGGAACGGACCCTGCGCCGCAGTTATGACGACCTGGGCGCCCTGAGAATCGAGGACCCCGACCATCCGGAGCGCGTCGTCGTCGCCGCCGGGGCACCCTGGTTCATGACCCTGTTCGGAAGGGATTCCTTGTGGGCCTCGGTGATGGCGATGCCGGTGGACCCCTCGCTCGCCTTGGGTACACTCCAGACCCTCGCGGATCGCCAGGGCACCTTGGTGGATCCCATGACGGAAGAGGAACCGGGCAAGATCCTCCACGAGGTCCGGCTTGATGTCTCCAGCGGCCTGTCCCTGGGCGGCAAGTCGAACTACTACGGCAGCGTGGACTCCACGCCTTTGTTCCTGATGGTGCTCGGCGCCGTCAGCCGTTGGGGATTCGCCGCAGAGACCATCAAGGCCCTGCTGCCCCACGCCGACCGCGCGCTGGACTGGATCGTGAACTACGGCGACAAGGACGGTGACGGCTTCGTTGAGTACCAGCGGCTCAACGACCAAGGGCTGGTCAATCAGGGCTGGAAAGACTCCTGGGACGGCATCAACTTTGCCGACGGCAGCCTGGCCGAGCCGCCCATCGCGCTCTGCGAAGTACAGGCCTACGTTTACGTCGCCTACCTCTCACGGGCGTGGCTGGCGTACGACGCCGGTGACATGGCCTTGGGCGACGACCTCACCGACCGCGCCGCACGGCTGAAGAAGCAGTTCAACGAGCAGTTCTGGATCCCCGAGCGCGGGTACTATGCCATCGCCCTGGACGGCAGGAAACGGCAGGTCGATGCCTGCGCTTCCAACATGGGACACTGCTTGCTCCAAGGCCTGATCGACGAAGACAAAGCCCCGTACGTCGCCGAGCACCTGATGTCACCGGAAATGTTCAGCGGCTGGGGAGTTCGCACCCTGGCCAGCAACATGGGAGCCTACAACCCGGCCAGTTACCACAACGGGTCCGTCTGGCCCCACGACAACGCCATCATCGTCGCCGGGCTCCTCCGGTACGGCTTCATCGCCGAAGCACAGAGAATCGCCACCGGGATGATGGACGCCGCAGAGTTCTCCGACGGCCGCCTCCCGGAACTGTTCTGCGGCTTCAGCCGCGACCACCTCGCCACTCCCGTTCCGTACCCCACCGCCTGCTCACCCCAGGCGTGGGCAGCTACCGCCCCCATCCAGATCGTGTCCAGCCTGATGCGCTACGACCCGGTCGTGTCAGCCGGTGGAGTGTGGCTCGATCCCGTCCTCCCCCGTTCCTTCGGGGACCTGCACATTTCCAACGCCCCGCTTGGCAACGGCCGCATCACCATCGACATCGCGGACTCCCTCCCCTCCGTCACGGGACTACCCCCGGGCATGGGGCTTCATCGCGGCCACCGGCCCTGGATGTCCGAACTGGTCGAGGAAGCGGTCCGACGCCGTGGAAACACCCGCCCCACAGCAAACCCTCCTCGTTAAAGTCCCCGTTCCACGGCGGGCTTCCCGTTATCCAGGGTCTCCGGTTCCTCGACTCCAAGCCATAACAAATCGCTATGTAGGTACATAAAAGAGGACTTTGTGTGACCCACACCGCAAACGTTAACTTGATGTCTGGGGCCGGTCCGCAAAAGCCGTCAACACGACTTGCGAGAGAGCTCACAGCAGGACCAGCCGGATATTCCACTCAAGATCTCTTTCCGAGAGCCCAGGTTTAGCGGCAACCGGTGTTCACCCATCACCCACGGAGACGAAATGACAGAAACCACACTTCCCAGGAAGACCCCGGTCAAGGCCGCAATCGCGGCCTGGATCGGCACGACGTTGGAGTACTACGACTTCGCGGTGTACGGCACCTCGTCGGCGTTGGTTCTGAACGTGCTCTTCTTCTCACCCGAGCTGCCCCAGGGCCTCAGCGTGCTGCTCGCCATGATTACCTTCGCGGTCGGCTACGCGGTACGCCCCCTCGGCTCCCTCATCCTGGGGCCGCTGGGGGATCGTCGCGGCCGCAAGTTCGTCATGATGATCACCCTGTTCGGCATCGGCGGCTGCACCTTCCTGATCGGGTGCCTACCCACGTACGCCCAAATCGGTCCTCTCGCTCCGATCCTGCTCGTGCTGATCCGCGTCATCCAGGGACTGTGCCTTTCCGGCGAGCAGCCCAGTGCCATCACCATGAGCCTGGAGCATGCTTCCGAAGGCCGACGCGGGTTCCTCGCGAGCTTCACCACGTTGGGTTCCTCCTCAGGCACGCTGCTCACCCTGCTGGTCTTCATCCCGATCGCCGCCATGCCCTCGGAGCAGTTGCTGAGCTGGGGTTGGCGGCTGCCGTTCTGGGCCTCCGCCATCGTGGTCGTTGCTGCTTACCTGATCCGCCGCCACGTTCAGGAGCCGCCCGAGTTCGTAAAGGCCCAGGCCGCCAATGTGAACGTTGCCCCGCTCCGGCATCTTCTGCGCTTCCACTGGCGTGCGGTGCTGCGGATCGTCTTCTGCGCCCTCATCGCGGGCACCAGCTACATGATGCAGACCTTCTCGGTGGCATTCGGAACCGCCGGGTACAAGCTGGATAAGCCAACCATGCTCCTGACGACCACAGTCTCGGCAGTGATCGCCCTCGGAATCACGCCCCTGGCGGGATTCCTTGTGGACAAGATCGGCCGCAAAACGATGTTCCTTATCGCAACGGGCGGCGCAGGCATCACTATGGTGCCCTACCTGTGGTCAATCACGACCGGCAACTGGTCGCTGATCTTCCTGTTTGGCATCATCAACTACTCCCTCTTCTACTCAATGGTGAACGCGTCCTGGCCGTCATTCTTCGCGGAGATGTTCCCCGGCCGGCTGCGCGTCTCCGGACTCGCACTGGGCACCCAGATCGGCTTCGCCATCTCGGGCGTCATCGGCCCCGTTCTCTCGACAGCCCTCGCTGGCCCCGACCTGAAAGATTGGGTTGGACCGTCCATGGTCGCCCTTGGGTTCATGGTCCTGGCAGGAATCTCGGCCCTCACCGCTAAGGAAACCAAAAAGTACACCCTTAGGGAGCTCGACGAGGTGCAGCAGAGCGAGCAGGAAACGTCCGTCCTCACGGCCGCGGCCATATCCCCAAGCACAGCTGCCCGCGGCCTCGCTGGCTAGCCGAAAAGCAGAGGTGAGAAATTTTCGCCCCTGAGCTGATGTGAACAAGTGAAGACCTCTTAGTTACGGCACCAACACAGCCAACAACTAAGAGGTCTTCCTGTTCCGCCTGTAATGCCCCCGGGCTGTACTGCCGAAGCGGCCACGCCGCCCTGGTCCAGGCCGCGCTGGCCCTGCGGGACAACCGCGCCACCCGGAATGGGAATTAGTTGCGCCCATCCGGCGTTGTCGATCTGTCCAGAACAATCTGGACACCAGCAGCTGGACAGGAGAACACACCACATGTCAGTTGACTACGACGCTCCGCGGGTGGCTCCCGAGGAGGAGCCGAATGTCGCCCTGGAGGAGCTGAAGTCCGATAAGTCCGGCCGCCGGGAGGCCGGTCCCGATATGGACGAAACGGACCTCGCGGACAGCTTTGAGCTGCCCGGCGCCGATCTCTCCAACGAGGAACTCCTCATCCAGGTGGTTCCGGTGCAGGCCGACGAATTTACGTGCATGTCCTGCTTCCTGGTACACCACCGCAGCCAGTTGGCGCGTGAGAAGGACGGCAAGAAGTACTGCAAGGAATGTGAAGGCTAGCAGGGGGACAATGCCGGCCAGGTTTGGATTTCAACTAATGGAATCCGGGCTCGTGGCCGGGGCGTGGGGCGGCCATGCTGGAAGTCACGCTCCGGCAAGGCCGGCCGACTGGAAAGAAGGAAACCATGTCCCTCAGCGTTGAGGAAATGAACAAGCAGCTCCCGGTGGCCAACGCGCTGCCCGGCGAGGCGGTCCCGTATTACATGGCCTCGGGCGAAGGCGCGCGCTACGAAATCAACGGCCAGCTGGTCACGGTCATCGCCCGCGCTGCCGACACCGGGGGCATCTTCAGCGCTGCCTACATCTCCGGCGGCATGGGTGCCGAATCCCCGTTCGTCAGCCACAAAGTGGAGCACAAGACGCTCTACGTTTTCGACGGGATCCTGCACGTCTGGCTGCCCGGCGAGAGCCGCATCCTCACCCCCGGCGACTCGGTGGTCATTCCGCCGAACACCCCGCACGCCTACCGGATAGCCAGCCACTACACCCGCTTCCTGAACTGGATGACCCCCGGCGGCGGCGAGGCCTACTACGAGCGGGTGGGCACGCCCATCGATTCGCACGTCCCGCCGGTGCGCCCCGGCCACAAGGCCAGCCTGCAGGAGCAGGCAGAGGTGGGCGCCGAGTTTGGCATCACGTTCCCTGACGTTGAGCGCGTGGCGCCGTCGTTCAAGCACGACGCCGGGCTGCCGCCCACGCAGAGCCCATACTTCCTCAGTGCCGGGGAGGGTGAGCGCCTGGTCAGCTACCAGACCATGTTCACCTACCTGTCCCGGCCCGCCAACACCGGTTCCAACTACTTCGCCGTGCACACCAAAGGCGCCAAAACCCCCTACATCCCGCTGCACTTCCACTCCCAGCACACGGAGAACTTCCTCTGCACCGAGGGCCGGATGTGGCTCTACGCCAACGGCCGCGAGATGCTCCTCACCAAGGGCGACTTCGTGCACGCGCCCGCCGGGACCATCCACTCGTTCGCGCTCGACGCGCACAACACGCAGATGGTGGGCTTCCTGACGCCGTCGATGTTTAACGGCTTCTTCGAGTACTTCAACACGCCCACCGAGGACTACATGTACACCGAGGGCGGCGAGCCGTACATGGACATGGAGGGCTTCGGCCGCGCCCAGGCTGAGATGGACCTGACCGTTGTCGGCCCTCCGCCGCAGCGCCGCGCAGCCCTGGACATCCCCTAACCCACATCCAACACAGAAGGCCCGGACTTCCGAGAGGAAATCCGGGCCTTCTGGTCTTTTAAACCCATCGATTGCTCCGTAACTGCCGTTATGGCGCCCCAAAACGGCAGTTACGGAGCAATCGATGGTGGGTGGGGGGAAGGTGGGTGGTGGGTTCGGGGATGGTGAGTGGGGGTGGGTCGGTAGGTCAGGACGTGGCTTGCCGGACGAGTTCGCGGCCGTAGTCGTTGCCGTTCGGGGTGCGGACCACGGTGTGCATGTGGAACGGGGCGGGCTCGTCGTTGCTCAGGAACACGCCGGTGTGGTGGTCCAGTTCCAGCACGACCACAGGGCTCTGGACCCGGACGTAGAACGCTTCCTCCCCTTCCCAGCCGCCGATCCAGCTGAAGAATGTTTCGCCGTAGTGTTCCTGGATCTCCCGGCGGCGGGCGGCACGGGGGCCGTCCGGCAGGTAGGCGATGAAATCCTCCACCACGGCGTCGAGCAGTTCCCGGGTTCCGGGCGGCATGTCGGCCACCCGGATGCCCTCGTACGGGATCACCCGGTTGTCCTGGAAGCAGCCGCCCAGGTGCCGTTCGTCGCCCGGGTGGAGGCGGCCCGCGGGCATGGCCGGGTCCACCATCTCCGCATAAACAACAGCACGGTCCCGCAGGTCCGCAGGCAGGGCGGCCATCAGCTGCCGGGCCAGGGCGATGCGCTCCTTGAACACCTTGACGCCCTGATGTGGGCCGGCGTCGATCATGTCCGGCTCTGCGCCCATGAACACCGGCGAGACCACCAGCTGCGTCCCGGCCACCAGGCAGTTCAGCGCCGCGTGGTGGCCGAACAGCTGCCACCCCCACGGCTCCGTCTCAGACGGCTCCCCATACAGCGCGAAGTTGTAGCTGAACTCGTTCATGAGCAGCGGCAGCTCCACCAGGTCACCCAGGAAGCCGTTGATCCGCATCAGGTTCCGCACCAGTTCAAAGCCGGCCGGGCTCAGCGAAGCCTCCACCACGCCCAGCACCGCATCCCGGACAGGAAGATCCAGCTCGTCCAGCCGCAGCCCGGTGTCGTGCTGCATGAACTCGGGGTTGGCCCAGCTCTGCCACTCCGGCGCGTCCACGGCGTAGCAGAGCTTCCCGGCCTGGTCCGCTGTGAGAGTGCCCAACAGCTTCCGCGCCGCAGCCACCATGTCAGCGGTCGGTGCTTCCTCCCCGGGCCGGGCAGGCGCCAGCGGGTAGAGGCCTTCCCGGCGGACGCCGTCGCTGGTGATGCCCGTGAACGGCTGCGGATAGAGCTTCCGCCAGCCCTCGATCATGGGCCCGGCGAACGCATCGGCCTTGGCGGCCTCGGCGTATTCGCGGGCGTCCAGCCCGCGGATGGCCGCCACGCGGGGGTGGTCCGGGGCAAAGAGGAAATCACGGAATGACGGCGTCGACACGGGCGCTCCTGGTCTCGATGGAAGGTGCAGGTTCTTCAGGACGTGCGGAAGGAAAAGCGGTCGCCCAGCCCGCGGCGGCGGACAGCGCGGCGGCGGCCTCCACCGGGGAGCTGCCGCGCCAGGCCACATGCTGGTCCGGACGGACCAGCAGTGTAGTCGCGCCCCACAGGTCCGCAAGGTGCGTGCCGTCGTCGGAAGGCCCGACCACGGCGACGGTCACCGGGATGCCCTGCCGGGCACCGGCTGTCAGGACCGGCTCGAAAACTTCGGCGGCGTCCACCCCGCCCAGCGATCCGGCGTCGGCCAGCAGTGTGAAGCCCGCGCCAAGGGCGCTGTAAAGGGACCGGGAATCCGCCAGCCAGGCGTGGGGCAGCAGGGCCCCCGGAGCAGCGGACGGGACGTAACGGATGGGGTCCTCGTCGGGGAGGGCCGAACCGTCCGGCACCACCACTGATGAACCGCCGTAGTCGTAGCCCAGCACCAGGCCCAGGGAATCGAACTCGCTCTGCTTCACGGCGAGGACCCGGTGCGCAGCCCCGCGGGCGGCATCTCCCGCAGGGCCGGTCGCAACCAGGTCCGGGTCTGCGAAGTGGTAGGCCAAAGCCTTGCCGTTGGTGGCGGCGTCGCGGATGGTGCGTGCAGCCACCGGCCGGCGCTCTGCCCCGTAGCTGGCGAGGAGTCCGGGGCCGGCCCAGCCGTTGATGGTGGCGGCGAGCTTCCAGGCCAGGTTGGCGGCGTCGCCAATGCAGGTGTTGAATCCGTGGCCGCCCCAGGGCGGGTTGAGGTGCGCGGCGTCCCCCACCAGGAAAACCTTGCCGCGGCTGTATTCGGGAGCCAGCAGCATCCGGGCCGTCCAGGGGTCGGTGGCCACCACCTCGATGTCCATGTCCGAGCCCACCAGGGAGCGGACCATCGCTGCCGCGTCCCCGGCAGTGACCGTCACGGACGGATCCACGCCTTGGACAATAGCCCACCACGTGCCGTCGCGGTCCATGGGTCCCACCATGCCGGAGGTCTCCGAGCCCACCACCCAGTACTGCACCGCAGGATCCAGGGAGACAGCGGACGCCAGCGACTTCGAGCGGAAGAGGATGCTGATGTTGGACAGCTCGGCGGAGCCGCCCTCCAGCCGCAGCCCCAGGCTGCGGCGCACGGCGGAGGACCCGCCGTCGGCCCCGATGACGTACTCCGCGTCGATGGTGCGTTCGGCACCTTCGGGATCCCCAACGACAACGGCGCAGGGTGCCGTGGCGGCCCCGCCATCCGGGACGCTCACGCCAGTGACGGTCCAGCCGGCCAGGAACGTCACCAGCGGGTGGCTTTCGACGGCGGCCCGGAGCACCTCCTCGAGGATGGGCTGCGGTACCTGCTGGCCGCACTCCGGCTGCGGCCCGTACCGGCCGGGAACCAGCTGGAAAGCGTTGCGGAACCGGCGCAGCTCGTACGCGGAAGGCCCGGTGAGGCCGGTGCAGAAGATGACGTCCTGGGCGTACTCCACGGGCAGGGGCGCCGCGTCCCGGAGGACCTCGGCGAGGCCCAGCCGGCGCAGGTGGGTCATGGTGCGGGCGTTGGTGGTCTTGGCACGCGGCCGGGTGTGGTCCAGCGCTTTCCGCGGTTCGATGACGGTGCTGGGCACACCGCGGGAGGCGAGGTCCAGGGCCAGGAAGAGTCCGCTCGGGCCGCCGCCGGCGATCAGGACCTGAGCCTCCGCCGGTAGGTCCGCCGCGGTAGGGAAGGCGTTCATCAGGCACGGCTCCGGAGGGAGATGTCGCCCACCGGCGTGGTCAGGGTGCCGAGCTTCTCGATCTCCACTTCGACGGTGTCGCCGGGCTGCAGGAGCCATTGCGGGGTGCGGGCGTAGCCCACGCCTTCGGGGGTGCCGGTGGCGATGACGTCGCCCGGGTGCAGGGTGAAGGTTTCGCTGATGAGCGAGATGATGGCCGGCACGGAGAAAATCATGTCCCGGGTGTTGCCGTTCTGGACTTCGATCCCGTTGACGCGGGTGCGGACCTGGAGCCCGTCGCGCAGGTCGCCCACCTCGTCGCGGCTCACCACGGGACCCAGGGGGCCGCTGAAATCGCCGTTCTTTCCCAGGGTCCACTGCGAAGTGAGCTTCTGGGCCCTGCGGGAGGTGATGTCGTTGAACGTGGAGTAGCCAAAGACGGCATCCGCGGCGGTGTCCTCGTCGGCGGACTCCACGCGGCGGCCGATGTAGGCGGCCACTTCGCCTTCCCAGTCCAGCCCTGCCTCGCCCGCCGGGACCGGGACCGGGACGTTGCCCACGGACAGGGAGGCTGTCCACCGGGCGAACAGGGTGGGGTACGGCGGGAGTTCCTGGTCCTTGAAGCTGCCCTCGGCCACGTGCGCCTTGTAGTTCAGCCCCACGCAAATCACCCGCGCGGAGGCGGGGACCAGCGGCACCTCGGTGACGCTGCCGCGCTTGAGCCAGCCCTCGCCGTCGGACGCTTCAGCGTGTGCCGCGCCGGCAACCAGGGCTGCTGCCTTGTCCTGCCAGCCCTCGGCGTCGGCCCAGAAATCGTCGGCCGGCGTGAGCGGGAGGACCCGGGAGCCGGCGAGCGCCGCTGCCCAGGGTCCGCCGTGGTGGGTGATGCCGATGAACTGCATGGGAGGCCTTTCGGTCTGGTCCGGGGTGCGCGTATTGCCCCGGCATGGTGGTGGGAAATCAGTGCTGTTCCGACTGGCGGCAGAGGAAATCGATGGTGGCGGCAATGGCCTGCTCCGCGGCGCCGCTGTTGCCGTCCGGGCTGGCCCACATGTGGTCCGCGCCCTCCAGCAGGAGGAGTTCGACGGCGCTGCCCGCGCCTTCCAGCGCCCCGGCCAGGGAGGTGGACTGCGCCACCGGGACGAAGCGGTCCGCCGTTCCATGGATAAGGAGGAAAGGCGGGGCGCCCGCGTGGACGTAGCTGAGGGGGCTTGCGGCCCTCGCTTTGTCCGGGTCGTCGGCCGGCTGCGCGCCGATCAGCAGTGCTTCGCGGGATCCGGGATCATCCGCCCGGGCCACGGCGTCCGGCCGCGCCTGTGCGCCCATCCTGAGCAGGTCCGTGGGCGGGTACCAGGCCACGACGCCGGCAACGGAGTCGTCGTCCGGCGCGTCGTTTCCTGCACGGACCGGGAAATCCGCGGTCAGGCCCAGGAGGCTGGCCAGGTGGCCGCCGGCCGAGTCGCCCCAGGCGTAGATGCGGTGCGGGTCCACGCCGTATTCGGCCGCGTGGGTGCGGAGCCAGCGGACAGCTGCCTTGGCGTCCAGCAGCTGGGCCGGGAACGTGGCAACCGTGCTGAGCCGATAGTCCGCCGAGGCCACTACGAACCCGGCATCTGCCAACTGCTCGATGGGGCTGAGTCCGAAACCGTCAACAGCGGGGCCCAGCGAAGACCGCTCCCCGGTCCGCCAGCCGCCGCCGTGGAAGTGGACCACCGCCGGCCGGCCGCCCTGGCGCGTTCCTCCCGCGGGAAGGTAGAGGTCCAGCAGCAGCGGCTCCGCGTTCTGTGGCCGGGCGAACTCGATCCCCTTGAGGATCCGCCGTCCCGTCATCGTTGACTCCATGTGTAGCGCGCCGTTCTTTCCCGTACTGGTCTGTGCGCGGCCCCTGATGCGGTCCGCCTTCATGGACTCAAGCCTGTGCCATGGGCGTGTCAGCACGCGCCGTCAGTTTCACTGAATGAAACTGGTTCGCTCCGCAGCGGATCCCGCCAAGGGGATGCCTGCGAGGGGGTTGAACCTGAGGCGGCGTCAGGTCCTACGGTGGGCGGTATGGAGCAACCGGAAGAACCCCCGCTGGAGCATCGGCGAGCTGGCCTCGGCCATGCCCTGCAGCTGCAACAGCTCCAGCACACCATCCGCGAGCTGCTGGCACGCCTCGGCGGACACGGACACGGGCACGCCGAGCCGGCCTATTTCATGACTGTTTTGGAAAGGATGACCATGTTCGAGAACTACTTCGCCGGGGACCAGCGCCGGGAGCTTGAGGAGCAGCGTGCCCGGCTGGGGAAGGAGGCAACGGACGATTCACGAAGTTGAGCCGGGCCCTGCCGTGGACCGCAGAGCAACTGCAGGCCCTGGTGGCCCACCTCCAGGCGGCCCGGGAGGCGGTTCCCGAAGCCGGCCCCTAGCTGACCAGGATCTGGGTGGCGGATTCCTTCAGTTTCCCGTTGGCCCACTTCATCTGGCGGATGGTCTGCGGGTGGCACTTCTCCGCCAGGGCCAGGAGGTTCTTGTCCTTCATCCCCTGGGCGGCCTGGGCCAGCAGTTCCCAGTCCGCTGACACCCCGCAGGCCTTCAGGTAGAGCTCGCGGAGGTCGCGCAGCAGCAGCATGCCGGTTTCCGGGCGCCGGCCCACCATCTCGCTGCCCTTCTCCCGGATGGTTTCCATCAGCTCTGCCTCGCCGCGGGGCTCCGGGTCCAGGTCCTTGCCGTAGTTCTTGGCGATGTCCGCGATGTCCCGGACGTGCTGCTGCGACCAGCGCGCCAGGTCCCGGGCAAGGTGGTAGATCTCGTGGTCCACCTTGTGCCGCTCGGAGATGACCAGCAGGTGGTGCGCCAGGTCGTTCTCCGAGCGGTGCATTTCCTCCAGTACCAGCCCGAATTTCATCGTGCCCCTCCTGCCGTGCCGGTTGCCTCGTCCGCCAAAGCGGTGGCGATGCCCTTAGTCCTGGCGCCTTCCGGGAAGTCGCCAGCAGGGGCTGAAGCCGTGGTGGTGGGCGCCGGGGAAGGGCCGTCGCCGCCGGAAACCCTGGTGATGCGTGCTGCCGCGGTCTTGAAGATGGGCTGCTTGGATGCCGCATCCCAGTCGGTGATGGTCAGTTCGTTCGCCGCCCTGCCGGCGCCGTCCGGCTGGTGCCCGCCGTCGGTGTCCCAGTAGCCGTAATGGAACGGCAGGAACAGCACGCCGTTCCGGATGCCGCTGATCCGCACCCTGGCACGGACGGCCCCGCGGGGCGTCGCCACCTCCGCAAGGTCGCCTTCGGCAATCCCGTACGCGCCGGCGTCGTCCGCTGACAACTCCACCCAGACGTCCGGCGCGGCCGCCTGCAGTTCCGGTGCCCGGCCCGTCTTGGTGCGGGTGTGGAACTGGTAGAGCGTGCGGCCGGTGATGAGCTGGAGCGGGAAGTCCTGGCTGGGCAGCTCGTGCGGCGGCATGTATTCGGCGGCCTTGATGATGGCCTTGCCCTCCGGGTTCAGGGCCTTGTACTCCGTGGGTTCCACGGGGGCGCCGGTGATGAGGTCGCGGCCGTAGGTCTCGCAGTACTCGGGGTGCGCCCAGAACTTTCCGTCAGCGTAGATGCGTTCCGTGCCGTCCGGGTTCTCCTCGTTGCAGGGCCACTGGATGCCGGAGCCGCCGCGCAGTTTGTCATAGGTGATGCCCGTGTAGTCGCAGGGCCGGCCGCGGGTACATTCCTTCCAGGCCTCGAAGGCGGATTCGGGGTCGTGCCACTTGATCAGGGGCTGCCCGTCCTTGTCCTGCAGGCCCATGCGGTGGGCGTAGTCGATGAAGATCTCCAGGTCCGGCCGGGCCTCGCCCGGCGGGTCCACGGCCTTCTCGGAGAGGTGCACGGTGCGGTCCACATTCGTGAAAGTGCCGGTCTTTTCGCCCCAGGTGGCGGCGGGAAGGACGACGTCGGCCAGCTGGGCCGTCTCGGACAGGAAGATGTCCTGCACCACCAGGAACAGGCGGTCCTGTTCCAGGATGCTGCGGATGCGTGCCAGCTCGGGCAGCGAGACGGCGGGGTTGGTGCCGCTGACCCACAGCATCCGGATGGAGCCGTCCTCCGCGTACCGCATCATCTGCATCACGTGCGTGGGCGGGGAGTAGTGCGGGATGGACATGGGGTCGATGTTCCAGACCCGGGCCAGGTCCTGGATGTGCGCGTCGTTGGACCAGTTCCGGAAGGCGGCGAGGTCGCCGTCGGCCCCGCATTCGCGGGTGTTCTCGGCGGTGGGCTGGCCGTTCATCTGCAGGATGCCGCAGCCGGGTTTGCCCAGCATGCCGCGGATGATGTTGACGTTGTTGACCTGCACGGCGGCGGCCGTGGCCTGGTTGGACTGGTAGAAGCCCTGCAGCACCGTGGACAGCAGCCGCTCCGCGTGCCCGATGATGCTGGCCGCCTCGGAGATCTGTTCCGCCGGGACACCGCAGATCTCCGCCACGAGGGCCGGCGGGTAGTTCTTGACCTCTTTTTCGAGCTCGGAGTACCCCACGGTGTGCGCCTGGATGTACTCCTGGTCCACCCAGCCGTTGGTGATGATCTCGTGCAGGATGCCGTTCATGAGGGCCACGTTGGTGCCGGGCCGCGGCGCCAGGTGCACGGTGGCGGACCTGGCCACGGGCGTCCTGCGCGGGTCCACGCAGATGATTTTGGGCGGGTTGGGGCCGGCCAGCCGGTCCAGCATCCGGGTCCAGAGGACGGTCTGGGTTTCGGCCACGTTGTGCCCGTACAGGGCGATGACATCGGCGTGGTCCACGTCAGTATAGGAGCCGGGCTGCCCGTCGCAGCCGAAGGATTCCTTCAGCGCCTCGCCAGCCGTCGCCGTGCACAGCCGCGTGTTGCCGTCCACGTGGTTGGTGCCGATGCCGCCGTGGGCCACAGTGCCCAGGGTGTAGTACTCCTCGGAGAAGAGCTGGCCGGTGGTGTAGAAGCCAAGGGCGCTGGGGCCCTGTTCCGCGAGCAGCGCCTTGGACTTGTCCACGATGCGCTTCATGGCAGTGTCCCAGTCCGTTTCCACCAGCTTCCCGCCCTCACGGATAAGGGGTTTGGTGAGCCGGTCCGGGGAAGCGTTGGCCTGCCAGCCGTACAGGTCCTTCGGGCCCAGGCGGCCGTGGTTGACGCGGTCCACGGCCCGTCCCCGCACGCCGACGATCCTGTTGTCCTTGACGGCGATGTCCATGGCGTCGCCGTTGGAGTGCAGGAGCGAGGCCGTCTGGACCCACCGGTCCACGTCCTCCGGGGCCACGCCTTCGGCCAGGTGGGTATCCACCCTGACCGGCCAGTCAGCGCCGCTGCCGTACGGCGTCCGTGTCCCCCATGGTTCAGCTATCCGGTCAATCCGAGCCATCTGTCCATCTCCTTACAGGCACTGGCGGACAACAACTGCGACGTTGTCCCTACCGGATTCCGTACCCGGAATGGCTGGCCGGAAACGCGCCCCTTAGGGCTGGTTTTCCTGCAGCGGGCGCCGGGCGAGCCAGGCGGCCACGATGGCGCCGGAGATGTTGTGCCACAGCGAGAAGACCGCGGACGGCAGGGCAGCGAGCGGGGTGAAGTGGGCGGTGGCGAGCGTCGCGGCCAGGCCGGAGTTCTGCATGCCCACTTCGAAGGCCAGAGCGCGGCGGGCTTTGTCGTCCAGGCGGCCCAGCCTGCCGGCCAGGTAGCCAAGGCCCAGCCCGAACCCGTTGTGCAGCACCACGGCGAGGAACACGATGGCCCCGGCGTCGATGATCTTGTTGGCGCTGCCGGCCACCACGATGGCCACGATCAGGGAGATCACGACGGCGGACGCCCATGGCAGCGCGGGCAGCACCTTAGCGACGAGCTTCTTGAGGAAGACCCGGGCGAGGAGGCCGGCCACCACCGGCAGCAGCACGGTCTTGACGATGTCCAGGACCATGCCGGCGGCGTCGATCTGCAGGTAGGAGCCTGCCAGGAACAGGACCAGCAGCGGGGTGACGATCGGGGCGACCAGGGTGGAGACGGAGGCCACCGCCACGGAGAGGGCAACATCGCCCTTGGCCAGGAAGGCCATGACGTTCGAGGCCGTGCCGGAGGGTGCGCAGCCCACCAGGATCACGCCGACGGCCAGTTCAGGCGGAAGGTTCAGGGCGCCTGCGATCAGCCAGCCGGCGCCGGGCATGATGACGTAGTGCGCCACGATCCCCAGGGCCACAGCCCACGGCCGCTTGGCCACCGCGGCGAAGTCCGGCGGGGTGAGGGTCAGGCCCATGCAGAACATGATGATGCCCAGCAGGTAGGGCACGCTGGGGGCCATGGGCTTGAAGACCCCGGGGAGCAGGAAACCGAGGATGCCGGCAACAACTACCAGGATGGGGAACACCGTCACCGCGATGCGGGCGATTTTGCTTTCCGCTTCGAGCGCGGGGTTGACGGGCGTCCCGTCCGGGGACTTCTGGGGTTTAGTTGCCTCAAGCATCCAATAATGGTGGCACTGTCCTATAGGATTCCGCCAATTGATGACCGTGAACGGTAACAAGGCCGGGCCCCCACGGCAATGCGCCTTTGAGGTCGACGCCTTGCCCGCCGAAGCGCAGCGCGAGTGACCTCACGACGGCGCACCTGGGATCTGGGCGGAACGGGAAGCAATGTTCCGAGGGTAGTCGTTGACTTGCAACGGCAGCGCCACGGACCGGAGCTGGTTCGTGGCGCTGCCACAGAGGCGGGTGCTAGGGACTTAGGGCGAGAGTTCCTCGAGGACCCGGCCTTTGGTTTCGATGGCGAAGAAGATAGTCACCAGGCCTCCGATGAGGGCAACGGCTGCGAAGACGGTGAACACCAGGCTGATTCCGTAGTTGTCCACGATCCAGCCGACCAGGATGGGTCCGATGGCGGAGCCTGCCCGGAGCCAGGCGCTGCCGAAGCCCGTGCCGATGGCGCGGAGCCGGGTCGGGTACAGCTCGGCGGAGTAGAGGTAGAGCGAGAAGGAGATGGTCTGCAGGATGGCGTAGGCGATGCTGGCGAATACTACGACCTGTGTCGCCGACACGGCGCCGAGGGCTGTGAGGATGACAAGAGGGACGGTCGCGGCCAGGAAGGCGAATGTGTACCAACGTTTACGGCCTACGCGGTCGATGAGCAGCGCGCAGAGGACGGAGGCCACAACACCGACAGCGGACGTGACCCAGCCGTAGGCGAGGCTGGTTTGCAGGGGAAGGTTGAAGGTTTGCTTGTAGAGCGTCGGCAGCCAAGTGACTAGGCCGTTGTTGACCATGTATACGCAGATCCAGAGCATCCATATCATGAAGGTGCGCTTTTTGTATATCCCGGAGAACAGTTCACGCCAGTCGGTGCGGGCCGTGGCCTTGGGGTCAACGGGCCGAACCACGGGTTCGGAGAGTGTATGTCCTGCCTTGACCGCTTCCTTTTCGAGCATTGAGACGACAGTCTCGGCCTTGTGGACGTGACCCCTGGATGCCAGCCAGCGCGGTGATTCAGGCATCAGCCAGCGCATGGGGATTGTGAGCAGGGCAGGCACGATGCCGACGATGAACATGGCTTTCCAGCCCACGACAGGGACCAGGAAGTATCCGGCGATGCCGGCAAACATCAGGCCGACCGGGAAGATTACCTCGTATAGGAGGAAGAACCTGCCACGCTTCCTGGCACCGACGAATTCGTTGATGTAGGCACTGGCGACCGGTACTTCGCCGCCAGTGCCGATGCCCTGGATAAAGCGGAAGATGATCATGGACGTGGCGCCCCACGCGAAGAGGCAGGCGATGTCCATGGAGACGAAGAGCAGGATCGTAAAGAGCAGGACGGGCAGTCGGCCGATCCTTTCGGCGAGGTGTCCAAAGAAGAGGGACCCGAAGATCTGGCCGACGTACCCTGCGGAGAGGATCATGCCGATTTCCCCGGCATTCAGGTGCCATTCCGAGGACAGTTGGGGCATCGCGAAGGCGATTGCCAGGACGGTGTAGGCGTCGAAGAACGTCGCTGACCCGATGACCACGCGGATCACGGTCAGCCGTCGCGTGAGCGGGAGCCGTTCAAGGCGGGCTACCAGCTCTGCATTGATCCTGGCGGCATTGGCGCCGCCGGCCATAGTTTTAGTGTTGTTCGGCTCGCGCATGGCGAGTCCTCCTTCTCCAGCAGCGATGCTGGGGTCCTCATTGACCAAGAGTGGAGATGGCTAAAGCCTAGGGGAGGATGGCGGGAGTTGCTCCCGCCATCCTCAGGATCCGTGGATCAGGCGCTGACGGTGACCTTGCCGATGTTCGCGGCAGCGAAGGCTTCCGCGATTTCGGTTTCGGCGCCCTGGGGCAGGGGCAGGAGCGGGGTGCGCACTGTCGCGTGGTCCAGGATCCCCCGGTTCACGAGGCCCCACTTCAGGGCGACCGTGCCTTCCATGTGGGAGCCGCGGTGGTAAACGTTCTTCGTTACCGGGAGCAGCCGCTCATGGATTGCGTGGGCTCGCGGGTAGTCCTGCGCCTTGCCGGCTTCGATCAGTTCGACGAGCAGTTCGGGGGCGATGTTGCCGTAGCCCACGAGCAGGCCATCGACGTCGAACATGGTGGGCAGCAGGTATTCGTCGTGGCAGGACAGGATCTGCAGTTCGGGGTACGCGGCGCGCAGCGCGGGGATCTCGGTGTACCACCGGCGCATGTTCCGGACACCGTTCTTCGTCGCAAAGACTCCCTCCTGGCCGGCAATCTCCAGCTGGGTTTCGAGGTCGTAGCTTGCCTTGGTGTTGTCCGGGTACTGAAACAGGATCAGCGGCAGACCGGATTCGTCGTAAATCTCCTGATAGCGCGACTGGGGTGCCCCCTTCTGGTAGCCGAAGCGCAGCCACCCGTGCGAGGGGTAGACGAGACCAGCTGACGCGCCGGCATCGACGGCCTTTCTGGCTTCGAGGGCCGCTGTCTTATTGCCCTCCTTCGTGATGCCCGCTACAACCGGTACCCGGCCGTCGGTCGATGCCACGAACGCGCGGATCACGTCCAGCTGCTCCTCTTCGGTGAGGAACGTCCCTTCGCCGGCGTGCCCCAGAACGACGAGGCTCTTCACGCCCTCAATCGATCCGAGCCACGAACCCAGGCGCTGGATTGCAGCGAAGTCGACGGCGCCATCTTCGGTGAACGGGGTGACAGGTGCGGGGTTGAGTCCGCGGAGATCGAGTGCCATTGCAGCTACCTTCTTGTTTTCTTTGATGGTCGGTAGTCCCGCTATGATGGGAACGTTTGCGGGAACGTTTTCAAGTTTGCACGTGTCGCAGCTCACTGTCAAGAGAACGTTTGCAAGAAGGAGGAATAGAGTGGCTGTAACACCCTTGCTGAAGAGGAGAACCGCGATGGAACGTCCCGCCCCTGCAGGGATTGTCACGCTCAAGGATGTCGCGGCTGCCAGTGGCGTGAGCATCTCGACCGCCAGCCGCGCGCTGGATGAACGCACCACCTCCAGATCCGCGGCGGCAGCCCATGTCCGGAAGATCGCGGAAGAACTCGGGTACCGCCGGAACTCTTTTGCTTCAAGTTTGCGGCGTGGTGAGACCCGCACCCTTGGTGTCCTTGTCCCGCGTTTGAGCGACACGGTCATGGCGCTGATGTTCGAAGAACTCGAAAAGGCGGCGTCATCCCGGGGCTACTTTGCGATGGTCGCCACCAGCGGAGATGATCCCGTGGATGAACGCAGCGCGGCCGAAACACTCCTCGATAGAAACGTCGATGGGTTGATTCTCGCCACGGCGCGGCTCGATGACGAGCTCCCCCGACTGCTGCGTGAGCGCCGCGTAGCGCATGCGCTGGTGCTCCGAACTGACGGCATCAGTCCCTCGGCGCTCGGAGACGACGAGGTCGGCGGCTACCTCGCCACACGTCACCTCATCGACCTGGGCCATCGCAACATTGCTGTCGTTACCGGCCCCGCTTTCACCTCCACCGGAACCGCACGCTTGGCGGGAGCACGCAGAGCACTGAATGAAGCAGGCATCCAGCCACGCCAAGAATGGCTTATCGCTGCCGGGTACGGCATCGAGAATGGCTACACGGCCGGCGAAACACTCCTCGCAGTCACGCCGCAATCCCGCCCGACAGCCATCTTCGCCGCCAATGACAACATCGCCATGGGTGTGATGGCGGCAGCACACCGTAATGGGATCAGCATCCCCGACCATCTGGCATTGGTCGGATACAACGACACGCCGCTGTCCGCCCGGCTGCCGACGCCCCTAAGCTCGGTGCACGTTCCCCTGGACCAAATAGCAGCCACCGCCATTGATCTCATCGTCAACCCAGGCATCGAACCACTCATCCGCCGGTCCATGCCCACTCTCATCCCACGGCAGTCCAGCGGAGCGCCCCAGCGCACCGTTACGTGAAACAGCACCCTGTGCTGCCCCTGGGGTTGCCTGGGTTGCGAAGTCGTTGACATCCACGGAAGCTCCGCTGTTGTCGAAATGGAGGTGGCGCGCTTCCTCCCACCGCGGTCTCGGTGTCACTGTCCAGACGGGCGCCCGTGGACGTGCCGCCTGACAATGCCCATCGCCCCATAAGACAAACGCCCGCTCCGGGATACCGGGGCGGGCAGCTGTATGTCACTGACATCAGAGCTGCTTGCGGAGCTCCATCTTGCGGATCTTGCCGCTGGCGGTGCGCGGCATGTCCTCCACCACCACCAATGACTTGGGGATCTTGTAGCGGGCAAGCCTGCCGTCGAGGAAGCTGCGCAACTGCTCCGCGGTCAGCGATTCCCCTTCGCGCAGGGTCACGATCGCCTGCGGGACCTCGCCCCATTTGTCATCCGGGACGCCGATGACGGCCACGCTGCCCACGGCACCGTGCTCGGAAATGACCGCCTCCACCTCCGCCGGGTAGATGTTCTCCCCGCCGGAGATGATCATGTCCTTAAGCCGGTCCGAGACGAACAGGAAGCCTTCCTGGTCCCGGTAGCCCATGTCGCCCGAGCGGAACCAGGCGCCGTCCGCATAGCTGGCGGCTGTGGCCTCCGGCCGGTTCCAGTACTCCTTGATCACGTTGGGTCCGGAGATCTGGATTTCCCCCACCTCGCCCTGGGCCACCATGCCGCCCATGGGATCGGCGATCCGGACGTCCGTGAAGAAGTGCGGCAGGCCGGCCGAGCCCGCCTTTTCCCGTGACCTGTCCACGGGGAGCATGGTGACGCCGGGGGCTGTTTCGGTCATGCCGTAGCAGCTGGTGAAACCGATGCCGCGGTCCTCGTACGCTTCCAGGACCCGGCGGGGAATCGCCGAGCCGCCGCAGGTCAACTTGTCCAGCGAGCTCAGGTCGGCCGCGGCCCAGCCCGGATCTTCGCAGAGCAGCTGGAAGGTGGTGGGCACCCCGTTGAGAGTGGTCACCTTGTGTTCCTGGATGAGTTCCAGGACGCGGGCGGGATCGAACCTGGACTCGAGGACCACGGTGGCGCCCTTGAGGAGCATCGGCAGCAGCCCCATGTCCAGGGACGCCACGTGGAAGAGCGGCGAGATCATCAGCGCCACGTCGTTGCGGTTCAGGTCCATGTCCACAATGGTGTTGATGCAGTTCCACGTGATGTTTCCGTGCGTCAGCAACGCACCTTTGGGCTTGCCCGTGGTCCCGGAGGTGTACAGGATCATCGCGCCGTCGTCGTGGCCCACGGCCACGTCGGGGTGTTCAGGGCCAGCTGCCTGCAGCGCCTCCCCGTACTGTTCCACCGTGACGGAGTGTACGACGGCGGCCGGCGCCGTGGCGGCGGAAGGTTCCGTCCCGCCGTCGGCCGTTACCACCAGGCGGTGGGTCACCGCCGTTCCGTCCAGCGCAGCGGAGGCGGAGGTTTCCAGGGCACCGGCGTTGACCAGCAGCCGGGCTCCGGAGTCCTGGAGCTGGAACTGCAGCTCCGGCGGTGCCAGCCGGGTGTTGAGCGGGACGAAGATGGCGCCGAGGAGGCCGCAGGCGAAGAACGTTTCCACGAACGAGGGGTGGTTCTCCCCCAGGTATGCCACCCGGTCCCCCTTGGCCACGCCCCGGTCGCGGAGCGCGTTGGCCAGGCGGTCGGTCCGCCCGGCAAGCTCCTCGTAGCTCAGGGTGCCCCCTGCTGACAGCAGGGCCGTCTTGGTGCCCGACTTGCGGCGGCGGCGCTGCAGCCAGGAGCCAACTCCGTTGTTGTCCATTGGTTCTCCTAACGGACCGTGGTGAGGTCGTTGTTCTTAGATTCCCGCGTCAGGGCGATGAAGACAATCGAGACCAGCGCCATGACGGAGAGGAACACCACCACGGGGAGGATGTTCTGGCCGGAATCCTTGTAGAGGCCGGCGATGATGCCCGGGGTGAAGCCTGCGCCGATGAGGGTGGCCAGTTGGTAGCCCACAGCGGCGCCGGTGTAGCGGGAGGTGGTGCCGAACTGTTCGGAAACGAACGCTGCCAGCGGCCCGTAGAGGGAGGAGTGCAGGATCAGCGCCACGGTGAAGGCCACGAACACCATGCCGACATTGCCCGAGCCGAGCATCCCGAACATCGGGAAGAGGTAGGCGATGAACAGTGCCAGGCCGGCGATCATCACGGGGCGGCGGCCGAAGCGGTCCGACAGGCGGCCGCCCAGGAGGACGAAGACGATGGAGATGGCCGAGGCTCCGGCGAAGGCGTAGAGCACGCCCTGCTGGGGTGCGCCCTTGGAGACGGCGTAGGTCACCGAGAAGGTGGGCAGCACCACCTGGAGGCCGAATCCGGCAGCTCCGGCGAACATGATCATGATCAGTGCCTTGGGCCGGCGGAGTACATCCAGCAGCGGGATCTTGCGCTTGGCGCCCTGTGCTTCTTCCTTGGCCACGGCCTCGGCGAAGATGGGGCTTTCGGAGACCCGGAGGCGGACGAACATGCCCACGATGAGGAGCACGAAGGACAGCAGGAACGGCACGCGCCAGCCCCAGGCCAGGAAGGCGTCCTGCGGCAGGGCCGAGAAAGCGCCCATCACCAGGGTGCCCAGCACGGCGCCGGTGGGGGCGCCGGCGTTGACGAACGACGCCGCGAAGCCGCGCCGTTTCGGGTCCGAGTGTTCCAGCGCCATGAGCGCGGCCCCGCCCCATTCACCGCCGACGGCGATTCCCTGGCAGACCCGCAGCAGCACCAGGATGACGGCGCCCCACGGCCCGATCACGCCGGCGCCCGGAATCACACCGATGAGCGTGGAGGCGATGCCCATCATGGCCATGGAGATGATCAACATCCCCTTGCGGCCCACCTTGTCACCGAAATGGCCGAAGATAATGCCGCCCAGCGGCCTGGCCACGTATCCGGCAGCAAAGGTGGCGTAGGCGGCAACGACGCCCACCCATTCATCCGTGCCGGCGAAGAAGACCTTGGGGAAGGCCACTGCTGCGGCCGTGGCGTAGAGCAGGAAGTCGTAGAACTCGATGGTGCTGCCCAGATAGCTGGACAGGATGACCGTGCGCGCTTCCTTGCGCTTGGCGGCCGTGCCCGCAGGTGCGAGCGTGGTGTGTCCGGACATGGCTGTTCCTAAAGACGGAGGAATGTGGGGGTTTTTGGGGTTGCCTGAGGCGGCGGCGCCGGGGCGCGCCGCCTGGGGTTGGCGAACTGTTGTTCCTTGCGGGTGCGGCTTACTTGTTGAAGCGGACTACCTGAAAAAGCGGCTTACTTGTAGAAGCGGGCCAGGAATTCGGCCACGACGGCAGGGCGTTCCTGGCCTTCGATCTCGATGGTGGCGTTGACCTTGATCTGGGCGCCGCCCTTGACCTCGGTGACGTCGGCGATGGTGGCCTGCATGCGGACCTTGGAGCCCACCTTCACGGGAGAGGTGAAGCGGACCTTGTCCAGGCCGTAGTTCACCTTAGTGGTGACGCCTTCGACGTCGAACAGCTCGCCCCAGAACGGGATGATCAGTGACAGCGTGAGGAAGCCGTGGGCGATGGGGGCGCCGAAGGGGCCGTCCTTGGCGCGCTCGGGGTCGGTGTGGATCCACTGTTGGTCGTCCGTGGCGTCTGCGAACTGGTTGATCTGGTCCTGGGTGATCTGGCGGTAGTCGGTGGTGCCGAGGTCCTTGCCGGACAGGGTGAGCAGGGTGTCGAAATCGACGACGAGATTGGGCATCGTTGCCTCCTGGGCTGGTGTGTGGTTGTGGTGCTGTGCTGGTGTTGCAGGGCTTAGCGGGTGAAGGCGCCCTCGCCGGTGAGGGCGCGGCCGATGATGAGGGCGTTGATCTCGTGGGTGCCCTCGTAGGAGTAGACGGCCTCGGCGTCAGCGTGGAAACGCGCGACGTCGGTTGCCAAGGTGATGCCGTTGCCGCCCACCACCTCGCGGGCCAGGGCTACGGTGTCGCGCATGAACAGGGACGTTTGCATCTTGGCCAGGGCGGAGTCCTGGTCGCGGTAGATGCCTTTGGCCTGCTGTTCCGTGAGCCTGACCACCAGGGAGAGGCTGGCCGTGACGTTGCCGAGCATGCGGGCCAGTTTCTCCTGGACCAGCTGGAAGGAACCGAGGGTCCGTCCGAATTGCCGGCGTTCGTTGACGTAGGCGAGGGCGGCCTCGAAAGCGCCGGCGGCGATGCCGGTGGCGATCCAGGCCACGTCCGAGCGCATGGCCCGGAGCATTGCCGCTACATCCCGGAAGGAGTTCACGTTGTGCAGGCGCATGGCCTCGGGGACGCGGACACCGGCGAGGGTGATGTGGGCGTTCTGCATCATCCGCAGCGAGGTCTTGCCCTGGATTTTCTCCAGGGTGACGCCGTCGGCTGTGCGGTCCACGAGGAAGGCTTTGACCTGCCCGTCCGCGGTGTCCCGGGCGAATACTGCGAGGACGTCCGCGGTGGCGGCGCCGCCGATCCAGCGTTTGGCGCCGTCGAGGATCCAGCTGCCGTCGGGCTGCCGCCGGGCGGTGGTGGAGAGTCCGCCGGCGATGTCCGATCCGGATTCCGGTTCGGTCAGCGAGAACACGCCCTTGAGCGAGAAGTCGATGACCTTGGGCATCCATTCGGCCAGCTGTTCCGGCGAGGCACCCACGCGGATGGCGGTGCGGAACAGGCCGGCCTGGGCGGTGTACCAGGTGGCCAGGGACGCGTCCGTGCGGGCAAGTTCGAAGATCCGGAAGCCCTGGTAGATGCCGCGGGCCGGGCTGTGTTCTGCACCCTCGGCGCCAGTGAGTTCGGCTGGTTCCATGAGGTCCAGGTCGATCAGCGGCCGTGCGAGCTGCTCCGGAAACTCGCCGCGTTCCCAGTACTCGGCCAGGAGTGGCTTGGCTTCAGAATCGAGGAAGGTCCGCAGGCGGGACAGGACCTGGCGCTCGTCGGGCGTGAGGAGGGACTCGGCGTCATACCAGTCCGCTGCCTCGTAGAGCCGGGCACCCAGGCCGGCCTCCGCCGTCGTCAACGTGCCCATTTCAGGCCCCCAGCCCCAGGAGGCGGACCGCGTTGTCTTTGAGGATCTTGGGCCGAACCTCGTCCTGCAGCGGCAGGTCCGCGAAGGCGCCGAGCCACTTTTGCGGGGTGATCAGCGGGAAGTCGGTGCCGAACAGCACCTTGTCCTGGAGGTAGGAGTTGGAGGCCTTGACCAGGGATTCCGGGAAGTACTTGGGTGACCAGCCGGAGAGGTCGATGAAGACGTTGGCTTTGTGGGTGGCGATGGAGTTGGCCTCGTCCTGCCAGGGCACGGACGGGTGGGCCATGATGATCTGCAGGCCCGGGAAGTCCGCGGCCACAGCGTCCAGCAGCAGGGGGTTGGAGTAGGCCAGCTTGATGCCGAAGCCGCCGGGAAGGCCCGCGCCCATGCCGTTTTGGCCGGTGTGGAAGATGGCGGGCAGGCCCAGTTCCTGGAGGGTTTCCCAGAGCGGGTAGAAGCGCTCGCTGGAGGGGTCGAAGCCCTGCAGGGAGGGGTGGAACTTGAAGCCGCGCGCGCCGAGCTCGGTCGCCTGGTGCTTGGCTCCGGCGATGGCGTCCTCGCCGGTGCGCGGGTCCACACTGCCGAACGGGATCAGGACGTCATTGTTCCGGGCGGCGCCGGCGATGAGTTCGGGGATGCTGTTGGGCTCGTGCTTGAGCTGGGTTCGGGCGTCCACGGTGAAGACGACGGCGGCCATGTTCAGTTCGCGGTAGACCTCGGCGATGCGGTCCAGGGACGGGGTGCGGTCCTCGGCCTTGAAGTATTTGGCCGAGGCTTCGGTCAGTTCCTCCGGCAGGGAGCCGTGGCCGCAGCTGTCGACTTCGAGGTGGACGTGCATGTCGATGGCGTCGAGTTTCGCCGGGTCGATGGCGAGTTCGTAACGGTCGGCCATGGTCAGCGGGCCTCGGCGGGCTGTGCGGGCTTCAGGTCCTCCGGCAGCGGGAGGAATTCCTCGCCAAAGGTCTGGAGAGTTTCCGCAGTGAACAGCTGGCCGGCGTTTTCCTGCAGCGCCTCATAGCTCCAGCCGCCCTCACGGTACTCGGTGGTGGCGGCCTCCGGGTGGGTCCAGACCTGGAGCCGGTCACCGCCGGCGCCGATGGCCTGGCCGGTGATGTTGGCCGCCTCGTCGGAGGCGAGGAAGGCAACCAGTCCGGAGACGTCGTCGGCCGTTCCAAAGCCCAGGTCGTGGCGGAAGAAGGACGGCATGGCCTCGCCGCGCTCGTCCGCCTCCACCGCCTTCTGGAAGTAGGGCACGGTCTTGGTCATGGCGGTGGCGGCGACTGGGATGACGCTGTTGACCGTTACGCCGGCCTTCTTCATTTCCAGCGCCCAGGTGCGGACCATGCCGACGATGCCTGCCTTGGCGGCGGCGTAGTTGGTCTGGCCGAAGTTGCCGCGCTGGCCGGTGGGCGAGCCGATGGTGATGATGCGGCCCTGGATGTTGTGTTCCTTGAAGTAGGCGTAGGCCTCGCGGACGCAGGTGAAGGTGCCCTTGAGGTGGACGTTGATCACCAGGTCGAAGTCCTCGTCCGTCATCTTGAGCAGGGACTTGTCGCGGAGGATCCCGGCGTTGGTGACCAGGATGTCCAGGCCGCCGAAGGCGTCCACGGCGCCGGCCACCAGGGCCTTGGCTGCGTCCGTGGTGCCCACCGGAACCACCACTGCGGTGGCGCGGCCGCCGTCGGCCTCGATCTGGGCGACGGCCTGCGCGGCCGTGTCGGCGTTCACGTCGTTGATGACGACGGCGGCGCCCTGGCGGGCGAGTTCCCTTGCGTAGGCAAGGCCGAGGCCCTGCCCGCTGCCGGTGACGATTGCAACCTTGCCGTTCAAGCTCATGGCCTGCTCCTTCGCATGCGCCGGCCGAAGCCGTTGGGGTGGTCCCACTGCGGTGTGAGATCCTTGTTGAAATCAATGAAATTACGGATCATTGAAAAAGTCAACGATTGTTTTTTACACCGGAGTTGTGATGGCTACCTTGGGCACCGAAGTTCAGACACCCCGCCTTGCGGCAGCCAGGATCGGCAGTGATGTGGGCCTGCTGCTCGCCAAGCTGCACGCCGCCGGCTCGGTGCTGAACAACAAGGCCCTGGCTGACTTCGGGCTGCGCGAGCGTTCCTTCTCCATCCTGACGCTGGCGTGCAGCGGGCTGGAGCCGACACAGCGGGAATTGGCGGATTTCCTCAGCCTGGACCCCAGCCAGGTGGTCACCCTGGTGGACGACCTTGAACGCCGCGGCCTGGTGGAACGGGCGCAGGGCAAGCAGGACCGGCGTGCCAAGATCATCGTGTCCACAACTGAGGGACGCAAGATGCATGCGAAGGCCCGCGCCGCGATGGACGAGGCCGAGCTGAACCAGCTGGCCGGGCTGTCCGGTGAGGAGCCGCAGGAATTGAAGCGGCTGCTCCGGAAAGCTCTATGGGGCGCTTCGGAGTAGGCAGCTGTTTTTTGGGTTTAACTGCACGAGCTTGGGGCAACGCCGTGAACCCGTTCGAGGACCATTAAGGCGTCTCACATTCCAAGGGTTTCGAGACAATCTGGAGCGTTGCGGTTAGGGCACCTTCACCGTGCATTTCATCGTGCGGGGTAAACGTGCATGTGGTGTCAGCAACGGTTGCGATACAAGAATCCATACCTGACTGCGCGGTAAACGACCGGCTTACGGGCGGTGCTTCGACTGCGTAGGACGCCTGACCATGTCAAGCCTTTTGGCCCCATTCAGGACGTTATCCGGCCACCGCGATATATGGTCAGGAATAAGGTCCTCAAAACTCCGTAGGTGCGACCAGTCGATGGAAGGTGCGTCATCAAGACTCTCCGGGCGATCAAACGTCTCTTTACAGAATTGCCCCAACCAGCCAGGGCCTTCTACTGGTGCTTCATCTCGCTTTTCTTGGGGACCTTCCTTCTTGGCGTCATAACCAGGGTGAACTGGGTTGCCATCGGTGTGAGCATAGCTGGGCTGTTCTTGTTCCTGTTTGGGCTGCACGTGTTCCGAGATATCAACGGAACCGCGAGCACGTGGTCGAGGGTTTATAGGGAGAGCCGTGGAATCAGGCCTGAGGGCTTCACATTCGCCGACGTCCCGACGATTAAGCGCATGGGATTTATGTACATGCTCATGGGCGTATTTTTCGCAGTCGGAGGGATCGGGTTTTCTTTATCATGACCCAGGACGCGGCAGGGGCGCCGCATAAGACAGGTCAAGCGATAACCGCTCCTAAGCGTCCGTAAGGCGATCCATTACCGGGCGCCGTTGTCTCCAACGGCGCCCGCAAGCCGATCGTTTACCGGTCCTTGCTTTCCAGAACACGAAGGTTTCGCCTAGCCAAGTCGCTCAGGTGGTCTTTCCGTGAATGCAGCCGCCAGGTCTCAGGGCCCTAGGCTAGTGCTGACCACGTATGACAGGGGGTAAGGCTTGGGCACCGTAAAAGCAGTGGATGCTCACTATGAGATTCATTTCGGCGGCGAGCCGGAGTACTGGAAATTTAATGACCATCCAGAAATGGTCGGAGTTCTCGAATGGCCCAAAGGAGTATCACTAAAGCCATTTCAACTCTACGCGACGCTTGGCCTTCATGGCTTAGTTCACGGTCCGCTGAACCACAACCATGGGTTCGAGCTCTACACATGCGTGGCGGCAGGAACAGATGACGTTAGGTTGTCATTTGGCCTGATGGCCAACTATGTAATCGCCGAGCAAATCGTCCTGGAAGCCGGCCATATGGTTACACCGGCAGATGAGCGTATCCTCGACGGCCGCGACTTTAGATCATGGCTAATGCTCGAAAGAGCAGATGATTTCATCCCGCCCCTTCGGCTCGACAACGGTCACCACGTGGTCTTCCTGGACGCCACACCGGTCTTCCCTGAAGAAGCCCGGACCGTGAAGGAACACGGATTGGACGCCTTGTTTGAAGTCTGGGACCAGGATCCACCCAGACTCTCCGACATGAACCGCGAACTCCCACGCCCGCTGCGTGCGTAGTGCACTTCTAGCTGAATCCCCCGCCCGTTGAACGATCCCTTATCGGGCCCGGCGGCAAGTCATTGGCCCAGTTCTTCTCCGGACGGCCAGGTTGTGTAGCCCAGGGCTCTCTCTGACCGGTACTTGGGGATAGCCAGAAACGCTGCACACCCCATGACAGCGAGTTCGAGAAACAGGACCGCAGAAACCAGGTAAAAAAGCCATTGCGGGAACCAAGTGCTCCTCGTGGATGTTGCGAATGCTCCCACCATGAAAACCGGGAGCGTTCCGAAGAGGATCCTGGTGCCGTAAAAGGTGATTAGCCGATAGTTTCCGGCCGCTGGTTGTACCGGCATGGCCTTCCATCTCGTTCTTGGTATCACCTGGATGTCCTGGCTTGTCATCTGGTCCTTCACCTGACATGTAGCGCTAGTTGTAAATCGGCGATGGTTGCCGGTTCTCTCCGCTGATCTTCGCTCAGCGACGTTGCCTCGGCAAGGGCGTGCCGCGGGCGGTAAAGGATCCTTCGCCGGGCACCCGAATCCCGTAGGAAAGTAAGTTGTGCGCCCGCCGGCATGATCATTGTCCTGCAGGCGGGCTGATCCGTCAGGCGCGTTCTACTGGGAGCCACAATTCGCAGCTCGCTGTGCTGAAGTCGGCGGCGCGATCAAGGACTGCCACGATCGAGGGGCCCGGGCGCAGTCGCCACGGGTTGGACGGGAACCAATCGGTGGCAGTGGAGGCCCAGACGGACTGCAGAACCGCCGGGTACGCCCCTTCGGTGTGGAACACCGCCCAGATGCCCGCGGGGACCTCGATCGCGTCGAGCTCCTCGGGCACCGTTGTAGTTTCGGTGACGGCGACGCCATGGAGGTAGGTCAGCTCGCTGCCCTCCGTGTAGTCCGGGTCGACGTCGGCGCTCACCTGGAGCAGGCCAGCGGGGTCTGTGTTGTTCAATTCCTTGAGCCGGGCGTGCTCTGCTGCTGGTAGTGAGGCGATGTGCGCCTGGATTTGCGGGTTTGGGCCGTGGTAGATAAGCGCCACGCGGGCCGAATGGCCGATGAGTCGGAATGCCGGCCGATCTGCGATACGAGTGTCCATTGTGGTGTTCCCTTCTACGGTCAGGCGGAACCTGAGCTGCGGTTGCGTGCGAAGGGGGCCTCCGTCCCGGCGCACGTCGCCGGGGCCGACGCCATGCACTGATCGGAATGCCCGACTGAAAGCCTCGGTCGAGCCGTAGCCATACCGCACTGCGATTGCCAGCAGCTCGCCCTTTTCGAGAACCTCCGTTGCAGCCATCGTCATGCGGCGCCTGCGGACGTACTCGGAGAGCGGCATACCGGCCAGCGACGAGAACATTCGGCGGAGGTGGTACTCCGTTGTGCCGAGACTGACAGCCAAGTCATCAATATCGATCTCCTCAGTGAGGTGACCGTCGATGAAATCGACGAGTTGATTGAGCGCTGAGATCACGGTTCCCCCTTCGACTACAAGCCTGCCCGTCTGGTTCACGTCGCACCCTACTATTGCGGTCCGATTCGATCGCCGCTTAACTGCAGACCGTCCGTAAGCCGGTCCTCTATCGGGACAACCAGGTGCTGGCCTGCGGCTTTGTGAAGCCGCAGGTCAGGGTGTCCCGTATACCCCGCCCGCAAAACTGCCCGGTGAAGGTGCCCTATTCGCTACACACAAAGTTGCCTCGGATCCCTAGGGTTTTGAGACACCACACAAAGGCTGAGGCCCTGCAGCACACGGCTGCGAGTAGAGGCTTAGGGCCGCCGGAACCTATGAGGCCTGGGCGCCGGGCCTGACCCGATAATCACGACCGCGAGCACACGAACATGACGGTCCGGATGCGCCGCTCTGCGAGGTTGTCCACCTGGTTGGCTGTAATCTGCGCGAAGCTGTCGCCAAGGAAGGTCGCGAAGGTCACCGGTGGTGGCCCTTTCCGCTGGATTTTGGCACGCATGCGCTGGAACCAGGAAAGGCTTTCGTCCGAGGAGTCGACCTCCGAGATGACGTCAAAACCTGCCGAAGGGAGGAGACGGCGCATGTCCTCCAGGGTCGCGGGAAAGCTCGTTGAGGGGTCGGCGGCCCACGGCACAGGGTAATGCGCCTCGCCGCCTTCACCCTGCAGCACGTCGTAAACCACCAACCTGCCGCCGGGCCGCAGGACCCGGAAGGCCTCGGCATACAGCGCGTGCTTGTTCCGGGATGTTCATCCCCACATGCACGGTCATTGCGGCATCCAAAGACTCGTCCGGAAGGCCGGTGGCTGTGGCGTCCCCAACGTGGAAGCGGGTGCGGCCGGACAATCCTGTCCACTCCGAAAACGCCGCCGCTACCTGGCAGAACTCCGGTGCCAGGTCCACCCCTGTCACCGTGCACCCCGTCACCTCGGCGAGCGTCCGGGCAGGGCCGCCCAATCCGCTGCCGAGATCAAGCACATGGGAGTCCGCGGTAAGGCCGAGTGCTTCGATGATTTCCAGCGTGGCCCTCCGTCCACGGATATGGAATTCGTCGACAGCAGCGAGGTCGGCCGGCCGCAACGCTCAACGGGAAGCCCTTGCGACGACAAGGCTCCGTAACGGCGTCAGCGGACGATGAAGACGGCGATCCTCACGGCGTCCGGGTACCGCTCGCCGGTGCCGACGGCAACCACGTGGTTGAGCCACGACCATTCCTTGGACGCCGTGGAGAACCGCAAGGAGCACCGGAAGTAAATGGCGGCCGGATCCACGGCTTCGCCCCGGTTGAGCCTGGCGATGTCCGCCGCCGCGCCATGCCGCAAAGCACTGTTGTGCACGTGGATCAATGCCCCGTCACTGGTTTCGACCATATAGCGGGCGTCAAGCTCGGTCAGTTCCGGGCTGTGCAGGAGCTGGAAGTCGGCACCCCCGGGCAGCACTGTGCCGGTGAGCGAGGGCCCGGTTACGGTACCCCCGGTGATCGGCACAATCCGGCGGTGGCCGGTGGGGGCGGGCCCGGCGTCGATGGGCGCCTGCACGTTGACGCTGAGCTCGGCGAGGAACTCCAGCGGCGGCGGGGCGGGCGTCCTCACAGGATCCCCACCGTCAGGCGGCTGGGGAAGGCGGCGCCCACGTGGATCCGCTGGTTGGCGGTGACAGCCGCCCCCGACTCATAGGCCAGCATGCCGGTATTGAGGTTCCGGTCCCAGCGCGGATGGCAGCTGGAGGTGACCTGGACCCGGAGCCGCTCCCCGGGGGCGAAGGTCAGGGCTGTCTCCCAGAGGCTGATGGTGTACTCGTAGATCCGGCCGGGCTCGATGGGTGCCGGCGAATGCCCCTCCGAGAAAAGCCCGGTTCCGGCATAGGCATCACGCCAGGACGCGCGGACGATTCCGTCGGCGATTCCCAGGGAGACCCCGTCTGCCGACACCCTGCAGAGCCGGACCACCCAGTCCGTGTCCACGGCGCTCGATGATGCGAAAAGTGTGGCGGTCACGGCGCCAAATATAGTGGTTTGTTCCTCGAACGGCCGGGAGGTGAAGACTGCCACATCGGGGCGCGCCTCGACCGCGTCCTGCCGCGCCGGACCGGCCGGAAACGCGCCGGCCAGCATGGTGGCCCCTCCCGTGGTGGGCACCGGATCCAGGGGGTCGTAGGCGTACTCGACGGCACCGTCATCCGGGGCGTGGCCCAGCAGCTCGCCGCCGGCGGAAAGGAACCACGACTGTTGCCGAGACGGTTCCGGCAACGCGTCGAAGGCCCGCCAGCGGTTCTCGCCCAGGAAATAGACCAGCACGTTGGGGACGTCCGCCAGTGCTTGTTCATCCGCTTTGAGGACGGCGTCAAACCATGCAGTGTGAAGGGAGGAAAGGTCTCCATGGCCATCGACAACACCGGCGGAAGCGGCCGCCCCGAAGTGGATGTCCGGGTAGCCGCCGGAGAGGTTGGTGTGCGTCCAGGGCCCCAGGATGAGGCGGGGCTCGATGCCGCGGCGGGTACGGCTGAGGGCCGCCTGGCGGCGGTACTGGTCCAGGGTATTCGGTGCGAAGATGTCGAACCATCCACCGATATGGAGGGTTGGCAGCGGCACGGGTTCGGCCGACGCGGCATCCCACAGCCGGCAGAAGCTGCTTCCCGGATCCTGGCCGGCGGACGGCGTCACATGGTTGCGGAGGAAGGTCCCCACCCGGGGTTCCAGGTCCCGCAGCGGCAGGACCCCGTAGCAGGAACCATCGGTGAATCCAGCATCCAGGGCAAGCCATTCCCGGAGTTCCTTGCCGCGCCGTTCGGGATCGTCGCCATGCTCACGCATGAGCTCGTTAAGCGATATCGAGGCGTGCCCCCAGGCGAGGCGGCTGCCGAGCTCGTGCGCGCCGCCACGGTACAGGGCACCATTGTTGGCGTTGCCGCCCGCCGAGACACCGAGCGCCAGGGCCTTGAGCCCGGCAGGGGCCAGGCGGGCGGCCCGCCATTGGGTTTCCGCGAAGTAGGACCGGCCCCACATGCCAACCGTGCCGTTGGACCACGGCAGGTGCGCGGCCCACTCGACCGTTGCGGCGCCGTCGGACGCTTCATTGACGGACGGCTCAAAGGTGCCGTCCGAGCCAAACCTGCCGCGGCAGTCCTGCATCACCACCACGTACCCGGCCGCCGCAACGGTGACGGGATTGAAGTAGGCCGAGTTGACCGCCAGGTCCCGCCCGTAGGGAGTCCGCGTCAGCAGCACCGGGAAGGTGCCGCCCGGCGCGTCCGGCCGGTAGACGGTGGACCGGAGGATGGTTCCGTCGGTCATGGTTGCTTCAATATCGCCGTCGACGACGACCGGGTAGCGCACGTGCGTGCCTTTCGTTTGCGTTGGGGGTGCCTAGGCCGTGGCGGCAGGCTGCCTGCCGAGGTCTTCGGTGCGGGTACGGTATGTTTCCTTGACCCACACGGCTGTCACCAGGGCGGAAATGAGGCAGCATGCGGCGGTAAACATGGCCACCGGAAGCCAGCCGACGGGGCCGGGCTGAACGATTCCCGCGGCAATGGCGGGCGCGAAGCCTGTCACCACCAGGCCCAGCTGGGATGCGGTGGCGGCCCCCGTGTACCGGATCCTGGTTTCAAACATTTCCGCCGTCATGGACGGGCCCAGCGGATTGACCATGCCGTAGCCCACCGTCATGAAAAGGATCGCGGTGGCAAAGATGAGCGGGACCGACGCGATGCTGATCGACCAGAAGAAGGCGAACGCTGCCAGTGCACAGATGATGTTGCCTGTTATGAACACCGGTTTCCGTCCGATCCGGTCCGCGAGGATGCCGGCGTAGGGCTGGACGACGATGCCAAGGGCCGCGGTGACGATGGTGACGGTGAGCATCACGGCCGCGGGAACTCCGAGCTTCCCGGCGTAGGCGAGGCCAAAAGCCGCAAACACCGAGGAGACGACGCTCCATAAGCCGAACAGGATCACCTTGAGGATGGTTGCCCAGTGGTCGCGAAGCACTACCTTGATGGGCAGTTCCGGCTGGCTTCCCGTTTCCTTGGCGGCTTCGAAGACTTCGGATTCGGGCAGGCGGAGGCGGATGTAAAGGCCGATGCCGACCACCAGCACGCTGGCAAGGAACGGGAGCCGCCATCCCCACGACAGGAGTTCCTGCTCAGGAAGGAGTGATACGGCCAGGAAAGCGAGGGAAGCGAGCATGATGCCGGCGACGGCGCCGGTATTGACCCAGCTGGCATAGAAGGCGCGCTTGTTGCTGGGGGCGTGCTCCATGGTCATGGTCACGGCGCCAACGGATTCGCCGGCGGCCGAGGCCCCCTGCACGGCCCTGAGGAAGACAAGCAGGACTGGCGCGGCCGCCCCAATGGCGGATGCCGGCGGCAGGCAGCCGATCAGGAACGTCGCGATGCCCATCAGGACGAGCGTCAGGACCAGCATCTGCCGCCTGCCAACGCGGTCACCAAAATGTCCGATCACGCCTGCGGCAACGGGCCGCACAACATATCCGATACCGATGGTGGCCATGGACAGCACCATGCCCAGTGACGGGTCGATGCCCGGGAAGAAGATCTTGTTGAAGATCAGGGCTGAGGCTGATCCGTAGATGAAGAAGTCGTAGTACTCAAGGGTGCTTCCGATGAAGCTGGCCATGGCGGCGCGGCGGGCGTTGGCGCCGCCTGCCTGCGCCGGTGTGGAAACGGGTGTGGCACTCGGGGACAACGGCGTCACCGGGCCAATGGGACCTGCGGTCATTGCGGATCTCCTGGAAAGTGATGATTCAGCAGGCGCCTGCTGGGGACTGTGCGTGCCGGCGCGGGATGTGGGCCGGATCACTGGGCTAAATGTTATGCGCTTTTTAAGACGACCGTCAATAAATGTGCAAAGTAAATTTGCTGCGCCTTGTCCGCCTGCGAAGATGGGGTGTGACTTCTGAGCCGCATCCTTCCCCTGGCGGGCCGAGCGAACCCCGTGTTGCCGCCGAGGAAGTCAACTTCCCGCGCCCGTTGAAGGGTTCGGCGTCGCAGCACCTGGTGGTCACGATGCTGGCGGACTATTGGCGCGACTACACCGGCTGGCTGCCCTCCCGGCTGATTGTGTCCCTGGCCGCGGCCCTGGGCCTCAGCTCGTCCGCTGCCTCAACAGCCCTCAGCCGGCTCGCAGGGCGCGCCGTCCTGGAACAGTCGAGTGCGGGGCGTGCTTCCCGGTACAGGTTCACCCCGGAGGCGAGGGCCCGCCTGGACATCGGGGTGCGCCAGATCAGCGGCTTCGGCTCCGGGGACCGGCCCTGGGATGGCATGTGGACCGTGGTTGCCTTCAGTGTTCCGGAGCGCTCGCGCGAACTGCGCGAACTGCTGCGGAGCCGGCTCAAATGGCTGGGGTTCGCTCCCCTGTATGGGGCGGTGTGGGTTTCCGCGTGGGACACCGCGGACGACCTGGAGGATTCCTGCCGGCACCTGGGCGTGGAAAACTACGTCATCTTCCGCACTGCCGGGGAAGGGCTGCGCGGGCGTCCGCCGATCGAGGCCTGGGACCTGGACGAAGTTCGCCGGCAGTACGCCCCCTTCATCAACGCCTACCGCCACAAAGCCGAGGACCTGGCCGGCGGACGCCTCCCGGGGGAAGAGGCCTTTCGGCTGAGGACCGAGGTGATGGACGCCTGGCGGGCGTTCCCCTGGGAGGACCCCGGGCTCCCCCCGGAGCTGCTGCCCCTTGATTTCCCCCTGTTCGAGGCGCGCCGCATCCTCGTCGCCCTCTACAACCCGTTACTTGAGGATGCCCGTTCCTATGCGGAGGAGGAAGCTGCGAAGCTGGCGCCCGAGGTTGCCGGGCACAGCAGGCCCTTCGTGCTCAAGGGCTGAAGCCTCCCTGCCACCCTTTATACATCTGCGCTATTCCGTGGATTAAGACATATAAGACAGACATATACAGGGCCTTGCCAGGCCCCCATATGATTTATTCATGACCATCCCAAAGGCGGCATTGTCCCCCGACCTGCATTCGTCGCTGGTCGACAACCTGGGGCTTGCCATTGCCGAGGGAACCCTGGCACCGAACTCCATCCTGCGGCTGGACGAACTGGAAACACAGCACAAGGTGTCCCGTTCCGTGATCCGGGAGGCCACCCGCGTCCTCTCGTCCATGGGCATGCTCGAGTCCCGCCGGCGCCTGGGCACGGTGGTCCAGCCGGAGGCGAGTTGGAACCTCTACGATCCGCAGGTGATCCGGTGGCGGCTGGCGTCGGCCAAGCGGCTGGAGCAGCTGCAGGCCCTGAATGAATTGCGCGGCGCCATTGAACCGCAGGCCGCCCGCCTGGCCGCTGAACGCGCGTCACTGGACGAAGCCAGCGACCTTGTCTCCATGGCTGCCCGCCTGTGGGCGGCCGGACAGCGCGCGGACCAGGACGAATTCCTGCGCCTCGACATCGACTTCCACGCCGCAGTCCTCCACGCCTCCGGCAACCTGATGTTTTCGCAGCTGCACAACCTCGTGGCGGAAGTGCTGGCCGGGCGCACGCAGCACGGCCTGATGCCGCATCTCCCGGACCACGAGGCACTCCAGCTGCACGTCGATGTGGCCAGTGCCATCCAGCACCGCGACCCAGGTGCCGCGCTCGCGGCCATGAGCAGGATCGTGGAGCAGTCCACCGAAGAAATGGGCGACATCTGGTCCAGCAGCCACCAGGACGAAAGCTCCGGGCGGCCCGGACCCGCCGGCCGCGGCTAAGCCCGCCGCACCGCCGCCAGTTGGCCCGCCAGGAAGTCCAAGGCCGCCTGCCCCTCCGGCAGCCCGGCCGTGTGGTTGAGGTGGCCGTGCACTGCGCCCTCGGCCAGGAAGTAGGACACCGGAACCCCTGCCCGCTCCAATGCCGAGGCAAACTGCTCGGTTGAGCCGCGGGCGTCGTCGTACTCGCAGGCAATCAAAGCGGCGGCCGGAAGCCCGGCAGGATCCGCGTAGCCGGGCATCGCGTAGGACGGTGCCATGCTGACGGGGCCGCCCACGTAGTTCTCCGCCGTCCGGATGCAGTCGTCCAGCGTAAACCTCAGGTGACGCGGCAGCCCGGCCATGACCTCATCGTCCAGTCCCCCGGCAGGCGCCGGGAGTTCGGCGTCCAGGAACGGGTAGGCCAGCAGGAGTTTCGCGGGCAGCGGCTTGCCGGCGTCCACCAGGTACAGCGCGGCCCCGACTGCGAGGTTGCCCCCGGCGCCGGCCCCGCCCAGGCAGAGAAGGTCCGGATCCAGTCCCAGGGATCCGGCGTTGTTCCGCGCCCAGAACCACCCGGCAAGGGTGTCATCATGCGGAACGGGAAAGGACACGCCATTGCGCGCCAGGCGGTAGTCGACGGACAACACCGGCGTCCCCCGGGCAGCGAGCACCCGTGCCAGGTAATCCGATTCGGGGCTGTCAATGCTGCCGCTGACGAAGCCGCCGCCGTGCAGCCACACCAGGCCGGGGCTACCCTCAGCGGCGGGTTCGCCGTAGATCCGGATGCCTACCGGCCCGTGCCGGCCGTCCGCCGCCACCATGCGGATGGGCACGTCGGGTCCGGGCGAGCGCACGGCGTCCGGGTTGAGGAACTGCGGGCCTTCCGGCCTGGCCAGGTACTCCGCGAACCCGGCGTCAGGCGCCTGGCCGTCGTGCCCCGTGCCGGTGGCCGGGGCGGCGTCTGCACGTTTGGTGGGGGTCATGGTGTGCCCAGCTTCCGTGAGAAGTAGTCGACGGCGGTGGCCAGGATGGTGTCCATCTGGTCCTCTGCGCCGAAGAAGCAATGGTCGCCGCCTTTGATGGTGACCACGTCATGTTCGACGCCGGCATCCGCGAGTGCCGCGGCCAGGAGTTCGGTCTGCGAATGCGGAACCAGCCCGTCACTGTCGCCGTGGACCAGCAGGAACGGCGCAGCGTCCGGGGTGACGTAGCTGACGGGGCTGGCTGCCGCCAGCAGGTCCCGATCGTCTGAGCCGCCCACCAGCATGTGTTCGGGCTGCAGGGACATGCCCGGCGGCACGGCGGCCGTCAACGCGTCCGGAAACAGGCCGTCCGGCCGCTGCATGGGCGGGATGTCCGCCAGGGAGGAGACGCCATAGAAGTCGACGACGGCGCGGACGCTGCTGCTGTGCCCCTGCGCTCCGAGGCCGCCCTCCAGGTCCGGGCGGTTACCGGTCAGGCCCAGCAGCGCCACCAGGTGGCCGCCCGCGGATTCACCCCAGGCCCCGAACCGTTCCGGGTCGATGTTGAGGCCGGCGGCGAATTCGCGGAGGTACCGGACGGCGGCCTTGAGGTCGTGCAGCTGCGCCGGGAAGGGAGCTTCCAGGGAGTGCCGGTAGTCGGCCGTGGCGCAGGCGATGCCGGCCTGGTTGAGCAGCCGGAACACGGAGTCCGGCGCAAACGTGGGCGGCAGTTCCCGCCGGTCGCCCAGCTGGAACGCGCCGCCGTGCACCCACAGCACCAGTGGCGTGGGTCCGGCGGTGTTGCGGGGCAGCCAGATGTCCAGCTTCAGCGGGCGGAAACCGAGGGCACGGGCGTACGTCACCTCGCGGTGCACCAGGGAATCGTCACCCACCTGCTCGGGCGTGCCGGGCGCATCGTAGACCGGGAAGGGTGGAACCGTGCGGCCTCCCGGGCGGGAAACATCGCGGGAAGGGTCGAGTACGTCGTTGGCGCGGTCCACTGTCATAGTGTGCTCCTCATCAGCTCAGGTTGGGTGCTGTCCCCGCCGGGTGCGGCCGGGAAAGTATGGTGTCCGGGCCCGACGACGGCGGCCGGCCGGCCCGGCAGCAGCACCTCGGCGGTGGTGCCGGCGGGGATCGTCGCAGTGAGCGTCAGCCCGCCGTCGTCCGCGTCTTCCTCCGTCACCGCCCAATGCACGTCGATCAGGCCGTGCGGGCCCTGGTGGGAGGTGGACGCGGCGGTGAGTCCGGCGCCGGGGCGGGGCTCGATGACGATGCGGTCCCAGCCGGCGCTCCCAGGTGCCTGGCGAAGCCCGGCCGTGTACCGGTGCAGGAAGGACACCACGGCGCCCTTGCTGTAATGGTTGAGCGACTGGTGCGGGATACCGTCTGCGTCGATGCCGTTCCAGAGTTCCCATACTGTGGTGGCGCCGCGGTCCACCATGGCCAGCCACGACGGCTCGGAGTCCTGCATGAGCAGTTCGTAGGCGAGGTCCAGTTCCCCGTTGTCAGCCAGGACGGGCAGCAGGTAGGGCGTGGCCAGGAAACCGGTGCCCAGGTGGGTGCCGGCGGCACGGATCAGGTCCACCAGCTGGGCGGTGACGGTGGCGCGGTGGTCCGGGCTCACCAGGTGGAAGGCGAGGGCACGGACGCAGTTGGCCTGGCTGGTGTGGGTGACATGTCCGGCGGCGTTGAGATACTCCGCCTCCCAGGCATTCCGGATGTTCGCCGAGAGTTCCGCCAGGGCGGCGGCTTCCCCGGCCAACCCCAGGACCGAGGCGATGCGTGCCATCAGGTCCGTGGTGTGCCGGTAGTAGGCGGTGGCCACGGTGCCGTTGTCCGCGGTGCGGGCGGCAAACAGGTCCGGTTCCGGGCCGTCCGGCTCCATCCATTCGCCGAAGTGGAAGCCCGTGTCCCACAGGTACTTTTCGTGCGCGGCCGGGACAGGGCTGGCAGCTGCGCGCGCTGCATGCCGCCGGGTTTCCGCGGTGGTCCGGACGAAGCCCAGCCAGCGCTGCATCGCCTCCCAGTTTTCGGCGAGGATGGCGGCGTCCCCGGTGGCGAGATAGATCTCCCACGGCACCATCACGATCGCGTCGCCCCAGCCGGCCGAGCCGTTGGTGAAGGCCATGAATTCGGCGGAGGTGGCCGCCGGCCCGGGCGACGGCGAGATGTTGGCGATGACGCCGTTCTCCCACTGGTCGGCGCGGACGTCGCGGAGCCATTTGCGGGTAAAGCCGGTGACGTCGTACAGGTACGCGGCGGTGGGGACGAACAGCTGCCAGTCCCCGGTCCAGCCGGCCTTCTCGCGCTGCGGACAGTCGGTGGGGACCTCGCAGGAGTTCCCCAGGAAGCTCCACTCCACGATGTCATGGAGCTTGTTCAGCCGCTCGTCGCTGCAGTTGAAGGTGCCGATGCGTTCCAGGTCCGTCCGGACCAGGCAGGCGGTGATGTCCTCCGGCTGCAGGTCCGTGTCGAGGCCCTGGACGGAGACGTACTGGAACCCGTGGGTGGTGTGCCGGGGCTCGAAGACCTCGCCGGGGGCGCCGGAGGCAGTGACGGTGTCCACCTGGCCGGCATCGCGGAAGGCCCCGGGTGCGCGGAAATCGTGCGGCCGGAGGTGGTCGCGGGTGACGTCACCGTCCGGCCCAAGCGCCTCGCCGTACTCCAGCGTGACGGTCCCGCCAGGTTCCCCGAGCCTGCCCACGCGGACCCAGCCGTGGATGTTCTGGCCGAAGTCCACCACCTGGTGGCCGTTGGGCAGCCGGGTGATGGACACCGGCGCCAGTTCCCGCGTCACGCGGGTGGGAGGGGCCAAGGGGCCGGCCAGCTGAGCGAAGCTGCCCGGACGGACGACGGCGGGAAGAACCCCGGGCGCGCTGCCTCCAGGAGGTGGGCTCCCGGCGTCGTGCGCCCGGAAGTCAACCCGCTGGCCCGCCATGAGGTCGGCGCCGGTGATCTCAGTGACGGACACCAGCCACGAGCCGTCGGTGCCTATGACCTGCGTGCCGGTCCCTGACTCCACCTCGAGCTGCGCAAGGAACGCCGTCCGGGTGCCGTACATGCCGGCGTCGCGGGTGTAGCCGAAGGTGCCGCGGTACCAGCCGTCGGTGAGGACGGCGCGGACGGTGTTGGGACCTTGGACGAGCAGGGGCGTGACGTCGTACGCCTGGACCTGGAGCGTGGTGTTGTAGCTGGTGGAGCCGGGAGTGAGCTGCTGGTCGCCCACGCGGCGGCCGTTGATGAAGAGTTCGTAGATGCCGTGGGCGGTGGCGTAGGCGCGGGCCGTTGCGGGAGCGGTGCCAAGCAAAAAGGTTTTGGTGAAGGCGTAGCCTGGGCGCTCCCCCGGCGCCGGGAGCTCCGGCTCGTCGGCGCCGATCCACTGCCCCGTCCAGTCCGAGGTGTGCAGGAGGCCCAGTTCAATCGCCATGGGCCGGGACCAGCCGGTTGGTGTTTCGTTGCCGGCTTCATCGGTGTTCCAGGTGCGGACGCGCCATTCGAAGCGGCTGCGGGAGTCCAGCGCGGGGCCGGCATACGGGGTGGTGCACGCCGCTGATTCCTGCCTGCCTGTGTCCCAGCCGTTGCTGGCGGTGATCCGGTAGGCCGTCTGGGTGGTGCTGCCGGCGGGCGGCGTCCAGCTGAGCCGGGGTTCGGTAACGGTCAAGCCCATGGCTTCAGGCAGGTGTTCGGCCCGAAGCCGGGTGGGGGCGGTCATGCGGCAGGACTCCTGGAGGCGGTTGCTGGGAGTTCCAGCTTCCTTTCCATCCCCTGATCCTCCACACAGCTCTTTCAATGGTTGGAATAGTATTGTGGTTCAGCTCACTGCCTTCCCCGTGGGCCCCAGGAACTGCCAACGGCGCTAGGAACCACTGCCATGACTGCTACTCCGGAAACGGAAACCCCGCCTGCGCGCGGAAAGCGGCCCAAACAGGGCGAGCCCGTCATCGACCGGGCGCTGAGCCTGCTCGCCGTCTTCTCGGACCGGCGCCGCGCACTGACACTGTCCGAGCTTGCCCGCCACGCGGACATGCCCGCACCCACGGCGCTGCGGCTGATCGCCCGGCTGGTGGCGTGGGGCGCGTTGGAAAGACTCGACGACGGCCGGTACGTGGTGGGGGTCCGGCTGTGGGAAGTGGCCTCCCTGTCTCCGCGCGGGCACGGCGTGCGGGAAATTGCGCTTCCCTACCTTGAGGACCTGTTCGAGGTCACCCGGCACCACGTCCTGCTGGCGGTCCGGGACAACGAGCAGGCGGTGCTGATTGAGCGGCTGTCCGGGAAGGACGCCACCGAGGTCGCCTACCGGGTGGGTGGCCGGGCGCCGCTGCGGTCGACGGCCATCGGTTTGGTGCTGCTCGCCGGAGCGGACCAGCAGTTCCAGGAGACCATCCTGAAACGCCCGCCGGAGAACGAGCCCGGCGTGCCCGAAATGCCGGAGGGGCAGCTGCGCCGGACCCTGTCCGATGTGCGGCGGACCGGCATCGCCATGATCCGGCGGACCGTGCCGTCACGGACAGTGTCCGTGGCCTCACCCATCTTCGATGCGCAGGGCGCCGTGGTGGCGTCGCTGTCGATTGTGGTTCCGGACGGCGCCACGCCGCCCAACGTCCTTGCCCCGGCGGTCCGTGCCGCGGCCCGCGCGGTGTCCCGCAACATGGGCTTCCAGGCCCAGGCAAGCTCCGGGGTGTGGACCCACTCCCGGGGATAGACCCGGCTATTTGGCCGGGGCCGGGGCGTTCCGGGCGAAGGTGCGGGCAGCCCGTGAACCGGCTGCGGCGCTTGCCCCGATGGTGATAAGGGCGCCCAGGATCAACGCCGAAGCTTCCCCCCGTTCCAGCAGATCCAGCTGGGAGCCGATGGTGGCAGCGGCAACGGGCACGCCCAGTTGGGATGCGGACAGCACCGCGAGCGGCAGCGGCTGGCCCAGCAGGCGCAGGCTGCCGTGGACCAGCAGGGTGCCCGCTCCGAGGCAGACTCCGAGGAGCACCATGCCTGGCGTGACGGCGAGCGCGCGCAGGTCCAGCGATGCACCCAGCCACACGAAGAACACCGGCCCCATGAACCCGTCGCTGACCGCGAAGAGCTGGTGCGCCAGGCGCCGGGGTTCACCCACCGCCGCCACCACCAGCCCAAAGGAGAATCCGGCAAGCATGACGGACACGTGGCCTGCGACGGCAAGCCCGGACAATGCGAAGAGCAGTGCCAGCTGGATGCGCAGTTCCAGGGCGAACTTCCGCTCCTCGGACACGTCGTGCACCCGCCCGCGGGTGCCGCTGCGCTCCAGCCAGCGCAGTACGAAGAAGAGCACCACGGAGCAGGCTGCGACGGCGGCGGCCCCCATCGCAGCCCTCGGTGCGTTGGGCGGGTCCACCGCGAGCGGAAGCGCCACGATGCAGGCGATGTCCGCCACCGCCACCTGCGCCGTCGTCGTGAGGACCTTTGGTCCCGTCAGCTGCAGGGAGTCGACGATGGGCAGGACAAGGGCCGCCGAGGAGGAGGCGAGCAGCACCATGTAGAGCGGTGCGTGCCCGGTGCCGAAAGCGAAGGCAATGAGGATTCCGACGCCGGCCGCGAGGACCGCGGCGATGGCGGCCCGCAGGGCTCCGCCGCCCAGGGCGGGGCGGATGGCCTTGTCCCGCACCGGCACATGCGTTCCGGCGACGAACATGATGAGCGCGAATCCGACGTCGGCAACGAACGTGAACGTCGGGTCCGAGGAATCCACCAGGCCCAGTCCGGTGCGGCCGATGGCGATGCCAGCGAGCAGCTGCCCCAGCACCATGGGAAGGTGCCAGTTCCGGGGAAACGCCAGGAGGGGCCCGAGGAGCGCGACGGCGGCAATCAGCGAAAGCTGGAAGAACGACACCTGCCTCCTTTTGCCGGCGCGCCCGGACCACTGGCCGTCGCAGCCCTTGGCAGCCTGCCGGCGCCGCGGACGGATTGTGCGCCCACAGTACCCATGCCCCTGCAGGGGGTCAACGGCACCGCGGACTGCGCATCAGGGCCGGTCAGGACGCCGACCGCGTGTCGAACGCCGCCGCTGATTCACGCAGGAGCCGCGCAACGGTGTCCATGGGGGTGCTGGAACGCCGGCGCCCGTCGAACCGCCGCAGGACGATGCGCCGCGTCCCCAGCCCGGGAACGTCAAGGATGTCCACCCCTTCGTGCGCCACGCCGGCCAGGGCCAGCGTGGGCAGGATGGCGACCCCTTCGCCGGCGGCGACCAGTGCCAGCGCCGTCAGGGTCTCTTGGTACTGGTGCGTAGTCTCCATGCTGGCGCCCGTTGAATGGCGCAGCCGCCCCAGCACTGCGGAGTTCGCGGCTGCGGAGTCCACCCCGAGCCAGGGAAGCGGCAGCCGGGCGAGGTCCACGCTCTCAGTGCTAAGCAGCGCTCCGGTGGGCACCGCCAGCCTCCAGGGCTCGTCCAGCAGTGGTTCCTCGATCATTCCTGCCCCGAGTGAAAGCTGGCCGGCGGTGGTGGAGTCGTGTTCCACCACGACGGCGTCGAGCTGGCGCTGCCGGAGCAGCCGCATCAGCGCGGGAAAGTCATCCTCCACGATGCGGATCCGGAGCTGCGGATACTGGCTCCGCCATTCGGGCAGCCGGGGAATCACCACGGTGCGGACAAAGCTGGTGAAGCCCCCCAGCCGAACCACACCCGAGATGTTGGCCCCGCTCTCCATCCGGGTCCGGGCGACGCTGAGGGCGCGTTCGATTTCTTCGCCGGCTTCAGCCATGGCGAGCCCCGCAGGAGTCAGCACAGATCCCTTTGGGGTGCGGACCATCAGTGCATGCCCGGTTTCCCGTTCCAGCTTGGTGATTTGCTGGGACACCGCGGAGGGCGTCAGGCGCAGTTCATCGGCGGCGGCCAGCACCCCGCCCGTCCGGGCAACAGCGAGAAGCACGAGCAGCCTGCGCGGATCCATATCCATATTAAGTATTTCTAAACCAGGCCTGCAGAAGAATGCAATTGAACTACACGCCTGCGGACCCGCAGAATTGCCGTTAGGTAACGATTTGCGAAAGGACACCAATGGAACTCGTTTGGGAAATCTCCGGTTGGGCCGGCGCCGCCATGATTCTGACTGCGTTCCTGTCGGTCTCCATGGGGTGGGTGAAGGCCGGCCGGGCATTCCAGGGGGCAAACCTGCTCGGCGCCGCCGCCTTCATCCTCAACGGCGCCTTCCACGAGGCGTGGCCGTCAGTGGCCACCAATGCCGCGTGGCTCCTCATTTCCGCAGTTTCGCTCCTCCGCCTGCGCGGCGCCCGGGGCACGGAGGCCGGCGCCGAGGCCCCTGCCATCCACCTTCCCGGCGTCCCGGACACCACCGGCCAGCTCGCCGTCGTGGATCCGGCGAGGGCGGCGTGCACGGCGCCGGCCGGACACGCCTCGCAGCCCGGCGCCGTGGCCGCGTAGCGGGTCAGTCCCTGCCGCGGTAGGAAAGCTGCCGGACCAGGACCTCACCGTCCACAGCGAAGACGCCGAAGGCCCGGCCGGTGAAGCCCTTGGCGGTCTCGAACGCCCAGTGCCTGCCATCGAGTTCGGTGAGCAGTTCATCGTCCGGGTTGCCGCCCGGCCCCGAGGACCGGACCAGGAGGCGGATCCTGTCGCCGCCCACGGCACCGGCGGTGAAGTCCGACGGCGGCGGGCTGGCAACGATGGCGAGTTCAACGTCTCCGGACGGAACGGTTGTTTCCCAGGTGCGGTCAAAGCCTGCGACGACGGCGCGCGCCGTGATCCTGACGCATTCGCCGTCCTGGCCGGCTTCGATGCCGAACCAGTTGTCCTCGGCGTTCCGGACGGCGATGCCGCCCGCGCCCGCCGCGACGTTAACCACGGCCCTGAATTCCATCCCGAGGTGGCGCTGGCGCTGGGCCAGGAAACAGGGCCGTGGCGAACCCATGGTGCCGCCTTCGCCCCTGAGCAGGAGCCCCTTGGAGGTGGGGGCGGAGAACTCCGCCGGCACCCGGCGCACGCCGACCCATTGCGGATCCTCCAGCCCGGCGCCGTTGCTGAAGTCATACCCACGTTCCTCGGGCCGGGCTCCAGTTACACGGGGAAGCCGCGCGTGCGGCCAGCCGTCCACCCAGTCCACTGCAGCCAGGAATGTTTCACGGCCCAAGGGGGAGAACGACTTCGCCAGCCCCAGCGGGCGGACACCCAGCAGGACCATGGCCGTTCCGCCGTCGGGCAGTTCAACGAGGTCTGCGTGCCCGGTGTTCTGGACCGCCGAGCCGGTTCCCGCGGCGGTAAGGATGGGATTGTGCGGCGCGGATTCGAACGGGCCGTCCGGGCGCCGCGAGCGGGCCACCGTCACGGCATGCCCCCGGTCCGTTCCGCCCTCCGCCACCACCAGGTACCACCAGTCACCGCGCCGGTACAGGTGCGGCCCCTCGGGTGAATACAATCCACTGCCGGACCACAGTGCCCGCGGCTGTTCGAGGGCTTCCCCGGTTTCGAGGTCCACCCGCACCTGCTGGATCGCGTCAGGGTGGCGGGCGAACGTCACGTAGGCGGTCCCGTCGTCGTCCCAGGCGAGATCCGGGTCGATGCCGTCCACCGCGCCGATGACGGTGCCGTCACTCCATGGCCCGGCGGGATCGGTGGCCGTAAACACCACGCAGCCGCGGCCTCCAAGGAACACCGAGACGATCAGGTAGAAAACGCCGTCCCGGTAGCGGAGGGTGGGCGCCCAGACGCCTCCCGGCGTGGGGACGCCGGCAATCCCCACCTGTTCCTCCCGCGTGGCCACATGGCCCACCAGCTCCCAGCGTTCCAGGTCCGGGCTGTGGTAAACCGGCAGGCCCGGCAGGTATTCAAAGGACGACGTGACCAGGTAGTAGCCGTCCGGGGTGCTGGCGATGCTCGGGTCAGGGTTGAAGCCCGAAAGGATGGGATTGGAGTTCATCCCGCCATCGTGCCGCCCAGCGCCGCCCCAGGCAGGGCCCGGTTTCAATCGTTGGAAGGCGTTCTTCGGTGCTGCGGCCGGTCCCGGCCTTAGTACTGGCCCTTGATCACGAAGTAGGAGCCACGGATGGTGCCCGCGAGCTTGGACTTCTGGCGTGCGAACTTGAAGCTGGCGGCCAGTTCCTCCGGGACCTCCATGCCGTCGGAGAGTTTGAAGCCCACTGCCCGCTTGCCGCCTTCTTCAACGGAGTACATGACGTTGATGGACAGCCCTGACTCGTAGAAAACGTAGGCCATCCGCAGCCCGTCCACCTCGAAGGAGGACACTTCCAGGGGCTTGGACGCGATCACCAGGTTCCGCTCCGTGGAGAGGATGTTGGTGATGTACTGCAGCGTCTCCGGGTCGTCTTCGGCCGGAGCGACGGTGAAGTCGTGGTCGTATTTGTTCTTGTAGTAGCGCGCCTCGTTGGCGCGCAGCCCGGCCAGCGCATCGGCTACCGGCGACGCTTCCAGACCGGTGGTGGAGACGTTCTTGAAATCCACGGGGTACGGCATGAGTCCTCCTGAGTTGGGTCCTGAGGCACATCGTTGCAGATCAGCGCGCCTGTTGCATCCGGCGCCACAGGACCCGCGTCACATGATCCGGATGCCGCCGTGGCTGTGGACCATCGCCTGTGGGCCTATCAGCGGCTTGCCTGGTAATCGAGCGCAGGTGCCGGCACGCCGGCGAAGTGGTGCTCCCCGCCCTCAACCGTGTGCCGCGCGCCGTCCGGAAGCACGACGTCGGCCGCCACCCCGGCGGGGACGGTCGCCTCGAGCCGGAACTCCCCGTCGTCGGACGTCCATGCCACTCGGACCTCGCCGTGCGGGGTCTTCAGGGACGTCCTGGCCCAGCTGATCCCCTCCCCCGGCTGCGGCTGGATGAGCACGCGGGCATAACCGGGTTCCACCGGCCGGATGCCGCCGATGGCCTTGTGCATCCAGTCCGCCACCGCGCCCAGGGCGTAGTGGTTGAAGCTGGTCATTTCGCCGGGGTTGATGGTGCCGTCCGGGAGCATGGAGTCCCAGCGTTCCCACACGGTGGTGGCGCCCATGGTCACGGGGTAGAGCCAGGACGGGCAGCCCTCCTCCAGCAGCAGCCGGTAGGCCTCGTCCACATGCCCCGTGTCGGTGAGTGCGTGCGTAATGAACGGCGTCCCCGCGAAGCCGGTGGACACCCGGTAGCCGTTGTCCCGGACCAGTTCGGCCAGGCGGTTGCCGGCGAACTCGCGCAGTTCCGGGGTTTCGAGCACATCGAAGGCGATGGCGAGGGCGTAGACGGTGGTGCAGTCGCTGGTGATGGCGCCGCCGGCCACTACGTAGTGGTCGGCGAAGGCGTTCCGCACCCGGGCAGCGAGCGCGTTGAAGTGCGCTTCGTCGTCGTGCTTTCCCAGGAGCCCGGCGGTCTGCGCGGTGAGCCGGGCGGTGCGGTACATGCAGGCGGTGGCCACGACGGCGGTGTCCGCCTTGGCTGCCCACGGCTGGTCCGGCGCGGCGTCAGGGTCCAGCCAGTCGCCGAACTGGAAGCCGGAATCCCACAGCCCGGACGGTGAGAGCAGGCCTTCGACGCGGCGGGTGTGCGCGGCCATGGACTCGTACTGTGCCTCCAGCACGCCGAGGTCCCCGTACGCCTCCCACAGCGCCCACGGCACCCACACCGAGGCTTCGCTCCACAGTGCGGAGGACTCGGGCGTCGGGAATTCCGGCGGCTGCGGGCAGTACTTCAGGACGTCCGGCACGGTGATGGGCACCAGGCCGTCCTGGGCCTTCTGCTCGGCGGCGAGGTCCAGCAGCCAGTCCTGCAGGAAGCCCTTGACGTCGTACAGGTAGGCGGCGGTGGGGGCGAACACGGCGATGTCGCCGGTCCAGCCGAGCCGCTCGTCGCGCTGCGGGCAGTCGGTGGGCAGGTCCAGGAAGTTCCCGCGCAGGCCCCAGACGATGTTGCGGTGCAGCTGGTTGACGAGGTCGTTGGAGCACTCGAAGGTGCCGGTCCGCTCCAGGTCGGAGTGGACCACCACGGCCTTGAGATCATCTGCGGTGAGGGTTCCCGGCCAGCCGGTGACCTCGGCGTAACGGAAGCCGTGGAAGGTCTTGGTGGGCTCGAAGGTGTCCCGGCCGCCGGAGAGGATGAACGTGTCCGTGGCCTTTGCCGAGCGCAGCGGGCGGACGCCCAGTTCGCCGTTCTCCAGCACCTCCGCGTGCTGGACAGTGATGACGGATCCTGCCTGGCCCTGCACGGTGAACCGCAGCCAGCCCACCAGGTTCTGGCCGAAGTCCACCAGCGTCCTCCCGGCAGGTGAGGTGAAGACTTTTACGGGACGGACCGCGGCGGCACGCATCACAGGCGGCCCCACCGGTTCGGCCAGCCGGCCGCCGTCGAACGCCAGTTCCCGCACGCCGGTCCAGTCCTTGCCGGGAGCGAAGCCTGGCTCCGCCCAGCCGGCCTGGAGCCTTCGGGCGTCAATGGTTTGCCCGTCGTACAGGTCATTGGCGGTGGTGGCGGACGGCCCTGCCTGCCAGGACGAGTCCGAGGCGACCGTCTGCACGTAGCCGTCCTCAAACTCGATATCGAGTTGCCCGAAGAACCCCAGTTCACTGCCGTACAGGTTGGACAGACCGTGCCAGGCCAGCCGGCCGCGGTACCAGCCGTTGCCCAGTTCGATGCCGATCACGGTGGAGGGGCCCACCAGCGAGGTGACGTCATAGCTGCGGTAGCGGAGGCGCCACTCGTAGGAGCTCCAGCCCGGGCCCAGGACGTCCGGGCCCACGGGTGTGCCGTTGATGGAGGCCTCGTAGATGCCAAGGGCGGTGGCGCGCAGGGTCGCCTTGGCTACCCCGCCGTGCCCCTTGTCGAGCGTGAACTCCCTGCGGAGCAGCGGGGCGCCGTCGAAGTCCTCTTCGGGCGTGATCATGGCGGCATGCCAGGGGGTGGAAATCATGGAGAAAGTGATCCGTTCTGAAGTAGGGCAGCAAATTCAGGCGTAGTGGCAGGCGACGTCTGCCGCGCCCACGCGGCGCAGGGCCGGCCGTTCGGTGGCGCACAGCTCAGTGGCGAGCGGGCAGCGGAGCCGGAACGGGCAGCCACCGGGTCCGGGAACGGCCGCGGCGCCGGTGCGGACACCCAGCGCCTCGCGGGCTTCGCGCCGGGCGGCCTGTTCGGCCGGCCGGGGCACCGGGGAGGCGGCAACCAGAGCCTGCGTGAAGGGGTGCTTCGGGTTTTCGGTGACGGCGGCCGCCGGTCCGGTTTCCATCACCTGGCCGCGGTAGAGCACCACCACGCGTTCGGCCAGGAACTGGACCACGGCGATGTCGTGGGCAATGAAAAGGTAGCTCAGGCCCCGTTCGTCGCGCAGGTCTGCCAGCAGGTTCAGGACCTGGGCCTGGGTGGAGAGGTCCAGGGCGCTGACCGCTTCGTCGCAGACCACCAGCTGGGGATCGCAGATCAGCGCGCGCGCCACGGAGATGCGTTGCCGCTGGCCGCCGGAGAACTGGCTGGGGTACCGGTCCACGGCCTCCCGCGGGAGCCCAACGCGTTCCAGCATGTCTTCCGCTTTGGCTCTCGCCTCGGCGCCGGAGACGCCGCGGAGCCGGAGCGGTTCGGCGAGGGAGGTGCCGACGGTGTTGCGCGGGTTCAGTGAAGAGTTGGGGTCCTGGAAGACGGCCCGCAGCTCCCCGCCCAAGTCCCTGCGCTGCGCCGCGTTGGCCGCGGTGGTGTCCTTGCCCTGGTAGCTGATGGAGCCGCCGGAGACCTTCTGCAGGCCTAGGATCGCCTTGCCGATGGTGGACTTTCCGGAGCCGGACTCCCCCACCAGTCCCACGGTTTCACCAGGGGCGATGCTGAAGCTGACGTGGTCGACGGCGGCGGGTGCGGCGGCTGCCTTGCGGCCCCGGCCGTAGCGGACCACCAGGTCCTTGACTTCCAGCACCGGGGTACCGGCGGCGGGTGGCGGTGTATCGCGGCGTTCCGTGACTGCGGTGCTCATGCCAGGTCCTTTTCGACAGTGGTGGTGTTCGTTGGGGTCACCGGGCTGACCGGGAGGAGCCTGGCGGCGGGCACGTCGGTGGCCAGCCAGTCCATGCCTTCAACGGCCAGCTGGTCCGCTTTGACGCAACGGACCAGGCCTTCGCCGGCGCCGGAGTACAGCAGCGGGACCGGTTCCAGGCAGGCTGAGCCGGCGAACTGGCAGCGGGCGGCGAAGCGGCAGCCCGTGGGCCAGTCCTTGGGCTGCGGGACCTGGCCGCTGATGGTTGCCAGCCGCTCGGGCATATCCTCGGCCTGGTTGGCGTGCGGATCGGCGGCGAGCAGGGCCAGGGTGTAGGGATGGCGCGGGTTGTCCAGGATGGCTGCGGTCTTCCCGTTTTCCACCACCTGCCCGGCGTACATGACGGCCACCTGGTCGCAGATGTCCGCCACCACGCCCAGGTCGTGGGTCACCATCACCACGGACATCCCGGTGTCCTTCACCAGGGCCCGGAGGAGGGACAGGATCTCGGCCTGGACCGTGACGTCCAGGGCCGTGGTGGGCTCGTCGGCCACCAGCAGCCTGGGCTGGCCGGACAGGGCCAGGGCTATGGCCACGCGCTGGGCCATGCCGCCGCTGATCTGGTGCGGGTAGGTCTTCAGGATCCGCCGGGCATCCACGATGCCCACCTTCTCCAGCAGGGCCAGGGCTTCCTTGCCCGCCGCGGCCTTGCCCATTCCGCGGAGCCGCCGGATGGTTGCGGTGAGCTGGTAGCCCACCGTGAACATCGGGTCCAGGGCCCGCATGGGCTCCTGGCTGATCAGGGCGATCTCACGGCCCCGGATGCCTTCCATCTCCTTGTCCGTGGCGGCCGCAAGGTTCCTGCCGTTCCAGAGGATCTGGCCGCCGGTCACGGAGACACCGGACGGCAGCAGGCCCAGGAGGGACAGCGCCGTCATGGTCTTGCCGCAGCCGGACTCGCCCACCAGGCCCAGGACAGTGCCCTGTTCGACGTCGAAGGAGACGTCGGTGACCAGCCGGACGCCGTTGCCCGTACCGGCGTTGTCGACGCCGACGGACAGGTTGCGAACGGAAAGGGTGCCTTTCGGCGCTTCCCCGGAAGCGCTGTCCCCGGGAGCCGGGGCGGCGGCGATGGCGGCCACGGCCTTGGCGCGCTGCCGCCGGGCTGCCGCGGACGGCAGGTGCGGGGCTGAGGCGTTGGGCGCCTTGCCCAGGGCGTTGCCGATGGCGTTGGCCGCGAGGACGGTCAGGGCCAGCACGGCACCAGTGGGCACCATCATCCAGGGGGCGTCGTAGACGTGCTGGGAAGCGCCCTGGATCATGCCGCCCCAGCTGGGCTGCGGGATGGGCGGGCCGAAGCCGATGAATGCCAGGCCGGCCTGGATGAGCATGCCGACGGCGAAGATGAGCGCCGCCTGGACCACGATGGTGTTGGCAAGGCCGGGCAGGACATGCCGGACGCTGATGCCCAGCGGCCCCACGCCGTCCACTTTTGCCGCATCCACGTACAGCTGGGACTGCAGCGATTTGGCCTGGCCCAGGATCACCCGGTAAATGCCGGCGGACATCAGGATGCCCAGGATGGCCATGACCATGGGGATGTTGGTGCCCACGGCGCCGATAACGGCCAGGATGATCACGGTGCCCGGGAGGGACATCATGACCTCGGTGATCCGGCTGATCGCGGCTTCGGTCCGCTCGCCCGCGCCGGCAGCAGCCATGGCGAGGATGGTGCCGAGTCCGACGCCGACAATCACCGTGATCATCGACGTCCCCAGGGTGCCGGCCGCGGCAGCGAAGATGCGGCTGAGGATGTCCCGGCCCAGTTCATCGGTCCCCAGCCAGTGCGCGGCGGTGGGGCCGGACAGGACGGCGGTGAAGTCCTGGTCCTCGGTCTTGAACGGGAGCCAGAGCGGCGCTGTCAGGGACGCGATGACCAGCGCCGCCAGCCACACGAGGCCGGCTACGGCTCCCGGTGACGCGAAGAGACGGTGCTTGGAAAACCTGGCGAGTACCGCCTTGCCGGCACCTGGCACGGAGGCTCCGGCCGCCGTCGTACTTCCTGCCTGGTCCGCGTCCGCGGGGGCCGGGGCAACTGTGGGGATCATGAGGCACGCAACTTCGGGTCGAGGAACTTGGTGGCCAGCTCCAGTACCAGGTTGACGGCGACCACCACCACGGTGGCGATCACCACCACGCCCTGGACGGCGGGGGCGTCGTGGGTGCTGACGGAGGATTGCACGGCTTGGCCCAGGCCAGGCATGGCGAACAGCTGTTCGGCAATGACGGAGCCGCCGAACAGGCCGATGAACTGCAGGGCGATGCCGGCCACGATGGGCAGGCTGGCGTAGCGCAGGGCGTGCACATAGAGGATCTTCCAGGTGGGGGTGGCCGTGGCCCGCAAGGTGCGGATGTGCTCCTGCTGCAGCGCCTCGAGCATGGACGCCCTGGTCTGCCTTGCGATGAACGCGGCACCGCCCACGGCCAGCGTGATTACCGGCAGCGCCAGCGACATGGCCCAGTCCTGCGGGGACACTTCGAACGGCACGTAGCCGGTGGCGGGGAAGACGGAGGACTGGACGGCGAACAGGTAGACGAAGATGATGCCCACCCAGAACGCAGGGAGTGCGACCAGGAGGCCGACGAACCCGCCGATGGCCTGGTCCAGCAGGCCGCCGCGGACGGCAGCGGTCACGCCCAGGGCGATGCCCAGGATGGCGCTGAGGATGGTGGCGCCGGCCGCGAGCGAGGCGGTGACGGGCAGGCGGCTGGCGAGGTCGGCGCTGACGGAGCGGCCGTCGATCAGCGAATTCCCCAGATTCCCCTGCACGGCGTCCCCCAGCCAGCGGAAGAACTGGGTGAAGAGCGGATCATTCCAGCCCAACTGCTGGTTGAGCTGGCTAATGGCGTCCTGGGAGGCGCCGGCACCGAGGGAAACGGCTCCCGGGCTGCCGGGCATGGCGTGCACCAGCAGGAATGCCAGCACCGCCACCACCAGCACCGTGGCGAGCGCCATCAGCAGGCGCTTGGCAACGAACAATGCCATGGTGACCTCCATTGGTCAGGCCCGGCGCCCCTTTTTATGAGGGGCGCCGGGCAGGTTGGATCAGTTGGTGGGCGTGTAGGAGGAAAGGAGCGGGTAGGCGTTGGTGCCGGCGAACTTCACCGGGGCTACCTTCTTGGTGTTGTACCCCTGGTTGGTCAGCGCCTCGTACAGCGGGATCATCCAGCCGGACTCCACCAGCCGGGTGTTCAGCTTGGTGGCGGCGGCCTTCACGGCAGCGTCGTCCTTGGCCGCGGCCAGCTCGCCGGTGGCGGCGCTGAGCTGGTCATCGGTGGCCTTCTGCACGTTGGTGAAACCGTTGAGGACGACGCCGTACATGACGCCCACCGGGTTGTCCCAGTTCAGCGGCGCGTACCCCAGGGGCGTGGTGGCGACGGCGGCGAAGGCTTCGTCGGTGGAAGCGGCCATCTTCACGTTCATGGTGATGCCGACGGCGGCGAGGTCCTTCTGGACGGCCTGGAGGTCTGTCTGGGTCTGGGCGCCGGCGATGATGGTGAATTCGAAGCCGTTGGGGTAGCCGGCCTCGGCCAGCAGGCTCTTGGCCTTGTCCGGGTTGTAGGCGAACTCGGTGTTCAGCGCGTCGGTGAACCCGGCGGAGTCCTTGGGCAGGGCGTTCCAGGCGGGGACGTCACCCTTGTGCAGGGCATCCACCAGGGCCTGGCGGTTGATGGCGTACTGGATGGCCTGGCGGACCTTTTCCTGTGCGAACGCCGGCGCGGTCTTGCCGATCTTGTCGAAGGAGATCATGGTGTTGACGGTGCCGCCCGCCTGGGAAACGCCCACTCCCTTGGACTTGGCGAAGTCCACCGTGGAGGACGTCAGCATCGCGACGTCGGCCTGCCCCGAGACCAGGGCATTGGCGCGTGCCTGGGGGTCCAAAACGACGCTGAAGACAACCTTCTTGTAGGCGAACTTGGCTGCGTCAGCGCTCTTGTCGTTCTTCACCAGGACGTACTTGTTGCCCTTCACGGTGGACGGGTCAAGGGTGTAGGGACCGGAACCGTCCGGCGTGGCAGCGAGGCTGGCGGTGTCCGTGACACCGTTTTTGCCCACGATCATTCCGGTGGTCGAGGCCAGGTTTTTCTCGAACCCGGGCTGCGGCTTGGCGAAGGTCAGGGTCACCTGGGTGGGGCTGACCACATCCACGGACGTGATTTCCTGGGCGCCGCCCTTGGCGACGGCGGAGTAGGCGGTCAGGGCGGAGTCGGACCGGCGGTCCAGGTTGGCCTTGACCAGTGCCGCGTCAAGCTTGGAGCCGTCCGTGAACGTGATGTCGTCCCTGAGGTTGAGCGTCAGGACGGTGTTGTCCGCGTTGTAGCTGAAGTCCTTGGCCAGGCCGGGACCGGTGGAGCCGTCCGGCTGGAGGGTCATCAGGCTGTCGTAGAGGCCCTCGAAGAACTGGCGTTGGGCTGCAGCAACGCGCAGGGGGTCGTAGCCGAAGGAGGCCGAGTCGCTGTCGATGGCCAGGGTCAGGCTGCTCGCATCAGCCTTCGCGGACGCCTGGGAGTTTCCGCCGCCGCAGGCGGCCAGGGAACCCATCAGCAGGGCACCGGTCAGGACGGCAGCGCTGCCGCGTGCGGTGGAGGTCATAAGTTTCATCTGGTGCGCCTTCGCATTCTTCTATGACGGTGACAAACGGAGGAAATTCGGGGGGCCGGGGCTGCCCGGCTCCCTTCAAGAATCCGCCGGAGCCTGCGGGACCAAACATGAGAATGTCATTGATTGAAAAAGTATTGTGGCGGCGGTCACGCGGCTGGACAGGATGGATGCAGGCAGTGAGGCCTGGGACGCCGGCGTGCGTCCATGATGAGAGGAACCCCTATGACCAACCCGTTTCCGCAGGACTTCCTTTGGGGCGTGGCCACCGCGGGCCACCAGGTGGAAGGCAACAACGTCAACAGCGATGTCTGGTTCCTGGAGCACCTGCCGGGCACCATCTTCGCTGAGCCTTCCGGGGATGCCGTGGACCACTACAACCGGTACCGGGAGGATATTGCACTGATCGCGGGGCTCGGTTTCACCAGCTACCGGTTCTCCCTGGAGTGGGCCCGGATCGAGCCGGAAGAAGGCCACTTTTCGGTAGCCGAACTGGACCACTACAAGCGGGTGCTCGAGGCCTGCCGGGAGCACGGGCTGACGCCGGTAGTCACGTTCCACCACTTCGCATCACCGCTCTGGCTGCTCCGTTCGGGCGGCTGGGAGGGCGAACGCACGCCGGAGCTGTTCGCGCGCTACTGCGACCGTGTCATGGCGTACCTGGGCGACCTGATCGGCGTCGCCTGCACCTTGAACGAACCCAATCTTCCGTGGCTGCTGGAATCGTTCGGCATCGGCGGGGAAGCACCGGAGAACCGCGGGAAGGTTCCCATGTGGGCGGCCGCGGCAGAACGGCTTGGCGTGGACGCCAGCACGGTTGCCCCGTTCCAGTTCTGCTCCACGGAGGCCGGCTTCAACGTCAAACTTGCGGCGCACAAGGCGGCCACCGCAGCGATCAAGGCGCACCGACCGAAGCTGCAGGTGGGCTGGACCCTGGCCAACTCGGACATCCAGTCCATCCCCGGCGGCGAAGATATTGCGGACCGGGTGCGCCGGGACGTCAACGAGCGGTTCCTGGAGGCCTCCCGCGGCGACGACTTCGTGGGCATCCAGACCTACGGCCGCACCGTGTACGGCCCGGACGGCCATGCCCCCGCTCCGGAGGGAGTGGCGGTGAACCAGATGGGTGAGGAGATCTACCCGCAGGGGCTGCAGGCAACCATCCGGGAGGCCTGGCGCGTTGCCGGCATCCCGGTGATGGTTACCGAGAACGGGCTGGCCACGGAGGATGACACCCAGCGCGTGGCCTTCCTGGAGGCGGCAGTCGACGGCGTTGCCTCCTGCCTTGCCGACGGCATCGACGTGCGGGGCTACATCGCCTGGACCGCGTTTGATAACTTCGAGTGGATTTTCGGCTACCGGCCCATGTTCGGCCTGATCGCCGTCGACCGCTCCACCCAGGAACGGACCCCGAAGGACAGTGCTCGCTGGCTGGGCAACTTCGCCCGGCAGCACACTGCATCCACGGTCACGCAGCCGGCATAGTGGCAAGCAATGGCCCGGACCGCCTTTGGCGGTCCGGGCCATTGCTTTAGCCTGCTACTGCTGCAGCCGCAGCTTTGCGAGGAAGTCCGCCATGATCAACCGCGTGTCCACGGAGGTGTAGGTCCGGCGCGAGGGCCGGGTGCCTGTTTCCGTGAAGACGGACGTGACATCGCCCAGCCCGGTGACCACCAGGGGCGCGCTGTCACCCAGGCACCACAGCGGCCCGAACGTCACGAAGTCCGGCACTTCCAGGGTGTTGAAGAGCTCCCAAAGCCACGCGCCTGCCGCGCCAGATTCCCTGAAGGCGTGGTCAAGTTCGGCCACCGGCGCAACCACCTGCCGGTACGTCTCTGCCGGGAACTGCCACACAGCCAGTTCCCGGTTCCCGAGCACGAAGTCTGCGGCGGCCGGGTCCGTGAAGTAGTTGTATTCCTCTTCATTCACCGCAGCGCCGCCCACCCACGCCAGGGTGAGGGAGGAGGCGACGGCGGGATCCAACAGGATGGCATCGGCCACATTGGTGAGGGGGCCGGCGCAGACAAGGACCAGGGGCAGTTCTCCGCCGGCCGCTGCGGCGTCAGCGATGGCCCGGGCAGCAGGGTTGTCCCGGGGTTGCCCGGTGAAGGGGGCATCGGGCCCTGCCTGCACGGCTGGGACTTCCGGCCGTTTGAGTACCCGGAGCAAGCCGGCCGCCAAATCAGCGCCCTTCTGCGCCATGCCCTGGGGCGGCCCAAACATCGGGTTGGTCAGCGAACTGGTGATGCCGACGATCCTGTTGGCGGGCGACATCGCGTGGTGGGCCAGGGCCACCAGCCCGTCCGGGTCACCCGCCCAGTCGTTATCGATCAGCACGCGGCAGCGGGGCTCCACCCGAATCATGTCCATGCTGCAAGCCTTGCGCCGGCGCGGGGCCCACAGAACGGGACTTTCCATTCACTGGAAGGCGAAGGCGCGCCGCCGGCTATCCCACCTCAGGTTCCCGGATTACCAGCACGGGGCAATGCGCATGGTGGATTGTCTGGTGGGACACGGAGCCCAGCAGCATCCCGGTGAAGCCGCCGTGGCCACGTGAACCTACCGCCACCAGGTCAGCATCCCGGGAGGCCTCGATGAGCGCCGACGCCGGGTTCCCCTCCACGATGCGCCCCGTGACCGTCACGCCCTGGTCCTTGACGCGTTCAAGTTCTTCTTCGAGGATGGCCTGGGCATCCTTCTCGAAGATGTCATAGTCCCATGCTGTGCCGAGGGCATCGCTGACATAGGGAAAGCTCCAGGCCGTCACGGCGTGCACCTCACCCGCGCGCAGCCTGGACTCTTCAATCGCCCAGTCCATCGCTGCCCTGGACTGGTCCGACCCGTCCACGCCCACCACAATCCTGAAACTTCCGCTGTCCGCCACGGTCTCCCTTTTCCTGTTGTGCTCGCATGCTCCAGACAACCAAGTTGACTTCCGGGCCGGTTCACCGCCTAGGGGCGAAGGTCCCCCGGCTCTAGATGTGGCGGAGGTAGCGTTCGGGCGAGTCCATGAACCGCCGCCAGTTCGCGACGAGCTCCAGCTCGTCCCAGGCCTGCAGGCGCAAACCCCAGGGCCCCACTTCGAGGATGGTGGCTCCGGGTAGGGCCGCCAGCACCGGGGAATGTGTGGACATCACCACCTGGGACCTGCCGTCGGCCAGCAATTCCTTCAGGACGGACAGCAGGCTGAGGCAGCCGGAGAAGGAAAGGGCAGACTCCGGTTCATCCAGGACCCACAGGCCGGGCCCATTGAACCGGTCCGCAGCCAACTGCAGGAAGGACTCCCCGTGGGACATGTCATGGAATGGAATGTCCGGATTGAACGTGCTGGGGTTCTGCTCCAGGTAGGTGTAGAAACCGTGCATGGTCTCCGCCCTGAGAAAGTACCCCCGCCGGGTGGCGCCGGCGTTACGGACAAGTCGCAGGTGGTCGCCCAGAACCGATTCGGTGCGCCGGGTGGCGTGCCGCGCGCCCGTGGACCCGCCTTCCGGGGAAAGCCCGTAGGCCAGTGCAAGGGCTTCCACCAGCGTGGATTTCCCCGACCCGTTCTCGCCAACCAGGATGGTCGCAGGGCCCAGTTCGAGCCCCTCGTCGAGGACTTGGGCTACCGGCGGCAGGACCGCGGGCCAGAGTTCCCGGTCCAGGACGTTCGCAGGATCCTCCGCCAGCCGCCGGACGGGGTAAGTGCGCAGAGGCATGGCCCCATTCTCGCAGCAAAAATATTTGCGTATGATTCCCATCCACCCGGGCCGCCGTTCCGAACCACAGCTGTAGGAATCTACAACCAAGGCTAGGAGGCGACGATGGATGCCGTTGACCAGCAGGCCCTCACCGGTGCTGTCATCAAGGAGCACGGACTGGATCTGGCACAGTTGTGGCTGGAGTTCGTCGGACTTGGCGGCGACGCCTCGGAACAACTCATCCGCGCCTATTGCGCGGGCCAGGCCACCCTTTCACCGAAGGAGCGGGACGCCCTGGCGCAGGCCGTCAATGAACACTGCGCCGCCGAGGGCCTGCTCCTGCGCGTCCCGCTCAGCAGCTATGCCCTGTTCCTCCCCCAACCGGAGCCACAGGATCCGGGGCGGAAGGGCCCTACTCGTCGAAGTAGGTAAAGGTGTCCGTCACCCCGGCCACGGACGAGATCACCGTGGCCGCCACATCGCGGAGTTTCATGTTGCGGGTGTTGGATGCTTCCCGGAGCAGCTTGAAGGCAGCGTCCTGGGTGCAGCGGTTCTGCGCCATGATGGCCCCGGTAGCCAGGTCGATCACGGTGCGGGTCCGCATGGCTGCGGTCATGCCGTCCCTGGTTTCCTCCAGCTTGAGCATGCGCAGGCAGAGCGTCAGGCCCTTGGAGGCCCGCCGCACAAACGTCTCGGCAACGTCCACGCGGTTGTCGCGGGGGTCGACGGGATGCGAGCTGTAGAACGTCAGAACGCCCTGAGCGTCCCCCTCCAGCTCCACAGGGATGCTCAGCACCGAAAGGAATCCCTGATCCTGGACGGCCTGGACATATTGCGGCCACCGCTTTTCAAGCCGCAGGTCCGCCACCAGGACCGTGCCGCCAGTCCGCATAGCCGTCAGGGCCGGCCCGTCCCCGTGCTTGAACTCCAGCTGGTTCATCACCTGCGCCGCCGGGTTGCTGCAGACCGTAGTCACGGGTTTCTTGGGCCGCAGCACTGTTATCTCACACGAGCACCCGGGGTCCGGGCTGCCGAGGCGGGCCACGGCATATGCCGCGAGATCCTGCAGGATCGCCCCGACCTCGGGGGTATGGAGGAACGACTCCTGAAGGTGCAAGGCAACGTCAGCAAAATTTTCGGCACCAGAGACGTCGGCGTTGGGCACCCGTCTTACCTCCCGGACAGTTATGAAGAGCCACAGCATCGTGGCCGCCCACTGCCGAACGGTGATGCCAGCCTACCTGTGCGGACGCCGTAACCTGTCAACCATGACGCGTCTCTCCACCCCCGCCGGGTCCATCCTCGGCAACTCCCTCGAAGCTGAAGGGACCACCATCCACCGGTTCCTTGGAATCCCCTACGCTACGCCGCCGTCGGGGGCCAACCGCTTCCTTCCTCCGGTCCCGGCAGCCCCGTGGGCAGGCGTCCTTGACTGCACTGTCCCCGGCCCCGCGGCGCCCCAGAACCTGGAGAACCCCGCTCCGCCGGGCGCCACGCCGCGCACCTGGAGCGAAGACGGCTGCCTCAACCTGAACATCTGGGCCCCGCCGCCGGCGGACGGGCCGGCCACGCCGGTGATGGTGTGGATTCACGGCGGCGCGTACCTTCTGGGCGCCAACAGTGACGCCATGTACGACGGCGCCCGGCTCGCCGCCGCGGCGGGCGTGGTGCTCGTGTCCATCAACTACCGCCTGGGCGCCCTGGGCTTCCTGCATCTGGCTGACCTGCTTGGGCCAGGGTACGAGGACTCGTCCAACGTCGCCCTGCTGGACCAGCTGGAAGCCTTGCGCTGGGTCCGCCGGAACATCGGGGCATTCGGTGGCGATCCGGAAAATGTCACTGTTTTCGGCGAGTCGGCAGGCGCCGCAGCCATCGGCACCCTGCTGGGCATGCCGGCGTCGGAAGGGCTCTTCCACCGCGCCATCATGCAGAGCGGCACCGCGGAACGGTACCGCCAGCCGGAGGAATCGGCGCGCATTACCTCGGAATTCCTGGATCTGTGCAGCCTGGACAAACCATCCGCGAAGGAACTGCTGACCCTCCCGGTGGAGCGGCTGCTGCAGGCCCAGGCCGCCCTTGAGAAGCGGCTCGCGGCAAAGACTTACGCCGTCCCACTGCCCTTCCAGCCGACCGTGGGGACACAGTCACTGCCGGTGCCGCCGCTGGACAGCGTCCGCGCCGGGCTCAACAGCGGGGTGGACCTGCTGATCGGGACCAATCTCAACGAGGGCTCCTTCGCCGTCGAAATGCGCCCGCCTGCCCCGGAGGCCCCTGGGTATCCTGACCGCGCCGCCGCCGTCCTGGCAGGGGCGGGGATTCCGTCCACCCAGGCACCGGGCTACACCGAAGCGCTGGCCCGCGTACTGTCCCGGGAGCCGGCCGGCAAGGAACTCCTGGAGGCCGCCATCGCCGATTCCGTCTACCGCCAGCCCAGCAACCGTCTTTTGGCCGCACGCCAACTGGCTGCACGGCAGCTGGTTACACGAAGCGGCGCGGCCGGGAGAGACTTCGCCTACCTGTTCACCTGGCGCAGCCCGGCCATGGGCGGAAAACTGGGCGCCTGCCACGCCCTGGACATCCCGTTCGTCTTCCGGCACCTGGACGCGCCTGAGGCTGCGTTCCTCACCCGGGGCGAGGCACCGCAGACTCTCAGCGACACCATGAGCGGAGCCTGGGCCGCCTTCGCGCACACGGGAATTCCGGCCACCACCGGGATGGGTTGGCCGGAATATGGGGACGCCCGCAGCACCATGGTGCTCGACGACGGCGTCCGGGTTGAGGACGATCCGCGCGGTGGGATCCGGGAGTTCTTCGCAGGCGTCAGACCGCTGCAAGCGAATTAAGCGTGTCCCGGATCCCGTTCAACGCGGGATCACGCAGCGAATTAAAGGCAGGCTTCAGGAGCGGCTGGATGATCTTGGCCGGCCCGTGGATGCTGAACTCGGCCGTGTACGTCACCACGGAGCCGCTCCCGTTGGGCCTGACGTCGATGGAATCGAAGGAGGTGACGGTCTTGTTCTCGCCGCGCAGTTTGATGTGGTTGTCCGTGAGCTCGATGACCTCGTAGACCAGGGTCTGGCGCTTCCCGCGAAACTCGGACTCGGCGTGGTACTTGTGGCCCACGGCAACGGGCCCCGGGGTGATTTTGTCCATCACGGGGGTGTTGGGATCCCACTTGGGGGTGTTTTCGAACTCACTCATGAAGGCAAAGGCCTTCTCTGCGGACAGGTTGGTTTCCACACTTCCGGTGACTGTGATCATCACCCCAGTGTAGGAACGGGCCTCCAGCAAGCCCAGCCCCCGCGCGGTGGGGGCTGAGACCGGTTAGCAGCCTTCGAAGTCGGTGAGGACCTTGACCTTGCCCGCCGAGGCCGACGACGGATCGAACGTGTACCCGATCCATTCCTTTGCCAGGCGGCGGGCGAGTTCGATGCCCACCACGCGCTGGCCCATGGTGAGGACCTGGCAGTCGTTGGACAGGATGGACCGCTCAACCGAGAACGAGTCGTGCGCGGCGGTGGCGCGGATGCCTTCCACCTTGTTCGCGGCGATGGCCACCCCGATGCCCGTGCCGCAGAAGAGGATGGCCCGGTCAGCCCGGCCGTCGCGGATCATCTCGCCGGCCGCAATGCCCACGTACGGGTAGGGCCTGGTGAAGTCGTCCGCAGCGTCAGTCCGGTTGACGCCGATGTCGATAACCTCGCTGACGCGGGGGTCGTTGCGGAGATCCGCGAGGACCTGGTCCTTGTAATCAACGCCGGCTTCGTCCGCGCCGACAATGAGCCGCAGCCCCATGGTGTGTCCTTCCATCGTCATTACTTTGCTCCTGCCGGCGCGGCGCCGGCTGTGGTGGTGGTGAAGTGCGGCCCTATCACGGCGAACACCATGGCCAGGGATGTGGCGCCGGGATCGGCCGTGCCCAGGCTCTTCTCGGCCAGCGGACGGGCGCGGCCCTTCAGGGGCAACAGGTCTGCCGTGGCCTCCGCTGCGGAAGCAGCTTCGCGGGCGGCGTCCTGCCAGGCCTGCCCCGGCTCGTTGCCGCCAGCCACCGCGCGGCTGAATGTGGAAGCGAACGGCAGCAGCGCGTCCACCATGGTCTTGTCACCGATTTCGGCCTTGCCCAGCTGGACGATGCGGTCCGCGAACGCCGTCACGCCGGCTGCAAGGACGCCAGCCCCGGGTGCGGCGGAGTTTCCCACCGTCTCGCCGAAGGCGCGCAGGCCCGCGCCCCACAGGACACCGGAGGTGCCGCCGGCCTTGTCCGCCCAGGCGTCGCCGGCAGCAGCCAGCACGTCGCCGGCACCTGCACCGGCGGTGAGGGCGGCGGATGCTGCGGCAGCGGCGGCGTCCACCCCGCGGACCATCCCGCGGCCATGGTCGCCGTCGCCGGCGATGGCGTCCATCCGGCCCAGCCGTTCCTCGGCGTCGTGCAGGGAAGCCTGGGCGGCCGCAATGGCCTCAACGCATGCGGCAGCGTACCCGCGGGAGGCATCCGTGGCGACGAACGCCGCTTCGGAGGCACCGGCGTCGGCCGCTTCTTCCCCGGCCGAAACGCCCGCCTGGACTGACACCGCACCGCGGCGGTAGGCCGGAGTCTCGGCGGGGGCAGCCCACAGCGGTTCCAGCTCCTCATCCAGCCAGGTGATGGTCAGCGAGACGCCGGCCATGTCCAGGCTGGTGACCAGCTCCCCCACCTCGGGCCTCACCAGGGTGTAGCCGGCGGCGCGCAGCAGCGGGGCCACCGTCCCCCAGAGCACGAAGAGTTCCTCGTGCTTGGTGGAGCCGAGCCCGTTGAGGATGACGGCGATCCTGCTTCCGGCGTCCGGAGGGGTTTCGGAGAGCACCCGGGCCACCAGCTCCTGGCCCAGTTCCTTGGCGGAGGGCAGGTCGGTGTCGTGCAGGCCCGGCTCGCCGTGGATGCCGAGGCCCAGGCCCATCTGCCCCTCCGGAAGGGTGAACAGCGGGGCGTCGGCGCCGGGGAAGGTGCAGCCGGCGAACGCGCTGCCGATGGTGCGGGTCAGGTCATTGGCCTTGCGGCCCAGGCGGACCACCTCCGCCAGGTCGGCTCCGGTTTCGGCGGCGGCCCCCATCACCTTGAAGACGGTGAAGTCACCGGCGATGCCGCGGCGCTTGGCGGATTCCGACGGCGGGGCGCTGGCGATGTCGTCAGTCACCAGGACGTTCTCCACGGCGATGCCCTCGGCGGCCAGGCGTTCGCTGGCCATGCCGAAGTTCATGACGTCGCCGGCGTAGTTGCCGTAGGTGAACACGACGCCGGCGCCGGATTCGGCGGCCTTGGCCACCGAGTAGGCCTGCTGGGCGGACGGTGAGGTGAAGATGTTGCCCACTACCGCGCCGTCGGCGAAGCCGGTGCCGATCAGCCCGGCGAACGCGGGGTAGTGGCCGGAGCCGCCGCCGGTCAGGACGGCCACTTTGGGCTCCGCCGGCCGGTAGCGGCGGACGGCGCCGCCGGGAACCTGCCGGACCAGGTCCGAGTGGACATCGCAGAAGCCTGCCAGGGCTTCCTCGGCGAACTCTGAGGGGTCGTTGAAGATTTTGGTCATGGTGGGCTCTCCGGCGTCCGGGTCTGTCAGGGCTGGGGGCTGTCAGGGCTGGATGTTGTCAGTGGCTGCTAGTGGATGTGGCTGCCGCCGTTGATGTCGATGGTGGTGCCGGTGAGGTAGGCCGAGTCCTCGGAGGACAGGAAGGCGATCACGGCGGCCACTTCCTCGGTGGTGGCGTTGCGGCCCAGCGGGATGCCGGCATTGATGGCCGCTTCCTGCTCCTCGGTGCTGCCCACGCGGATGTTGGTGTCCACGGCGCCGGGGGTGATGGCATTGACGGTGACGCCGGTGGTGCCCAGTTCGCGGGCCAGGGCCTTGGTGAAGCCCAAGATGGCTGCCTTAGCGGCGGAGTAGGGGACCTTGCCGAAGACGCCGCCGCCGCGCTGGGCTGACACGGAGGACATGTTGACGATCCGGCCCCAGCCGTTGTCGATCATGTCCGGCAGGAAGGCCTTGGTCACCAGGTAGGTGCCGGTGGCGTTGACGTCCATGACCTTGTGCCACAGCTCAAGGGTGGTCTCCAGGAACGGGATGGGCGAGGTGATGCCGGCGATGTTGGCCAGGGCGCCGACGGGCGGGAGGTTGCCGGCGGCCACTTCGGCGGCGACGGCAGCCTGGGCGGCAATCACGGAGGCTTCGTTGGCGACGTCGATCTCATGGCCGAAGGCGGGGACGTTGAATTCGTTGCCGATTTCCGCGGCGACCTTGGCGGACTTCTCGCCGTCGAGGTCCAGGATGACGATGCCCCAGCCGTCACGGGCGTAGCGGCGGGCGGTGGTAATGCCGATACCGCGGTCCGAGGTTGCTCCGGTGAGGACGGCGGTGCGCTGGATGGTGGTCATGGTGGTGCTCCTTGAATTGTTTTATTGGATCGATTGCTCCGTAACGGCCCTTATGAGGCGTCAAAACGGCGTTTTCGGAGCAATCGATGGTTAGAGAAGGTCGGTGATGAAGCTTGCTGCCTTGGCGGTGGCGGCCGGGCGTTCGTCGTTGGTGACGTCCCGGGTTTCGAGTTCGAGCGAGAAGTGGCCGGTGTAGCCTTCGGCGGCGAGCCGTTTCAGGCCGCCGGCGAAGTCGGCGTCCCCGTTGCCGATGCTGAGGTTGATGTTCCCTGGCACGGCGTCGCGCAGGTGGACGTGGCTGATGCGGCCCTGATGCCGGTCCAGGTAGGCCTGGATGTCTTCGCCGGAGGCCACAATGTGGCTGAAGTCCATGACGATTCCGACGCCGGAACCGGCAAGGCGGCCGGCCAGCAGTCCTGCGCGCTCCAGGTTCCAGCAGAACCGAAGGAAGTGCAGGGATTCGGTCCAAAGTTCGACGCCGAACTCCGCCGCCCGCCGTCCGGCACCAATGAGCTGAGCGGCAACGAGGTCCAGATCCTCTTCGACGCTCCGGACCGGGGCGTGGTCCAGGGCGCCGCACGGCAGGACCAATGCCTTCGCACCGATCTTGGCCGTCAGGGTAAGCAGGGCGTCCAGGTGGCGGTCCCGCGCAGCCCGGCCTTCGGCGTCGAGCGCCTTGTTCAAGTCCCCGATATCGCCGTTCACGGAGCGGACCCGCAGAGCCGAGGCATTGACCTCTGCAGAGACAGCGTCCACCGCGGCCGCACTGAGCTCATAGGGCACATGGTCGCAAACGCCGGGCAGGGCGCCCAGGTCGATCTCTTCGAAGCCCAGTTCCTTCATGGTGTGCAGGGCCGTGCCCAGGTCCTGGTGCCGGAAGCTGATGGATGAGCACCCAAGTCTGGAGTGGAACATCGTTGATCCTTTGGTTTGTGCCGGGCTGTAGTGATGGGGACCACAATACTTTCGTTAACTGTCAACAGTCAACTCTAAAAGTCGACTGTTGACAGTCATAATGATGTGGGTCACACTGGTGTCCATCAATTGTTAACAGTCGACAGCGGCGGACCTCCTCCAGCCGCTTTTCGAAAGGGAACCACCATGAGCAAAGATGCTCTGACCATGCGCGGGCCGGTCCACGGCACCAAGGACGCCCGGCGAGTTGCCATCGGATCCGGCGTGGGGGCCGTCATCGAGACGTATGACTTCATCGGCTTCGGCACCGCTGCCGCACTGTACTTCGGCACGGCTTTCTTCCCCGGCACCGATCCCGTCACCGGCACCCTGGCGTCATTCGCCACCCTCGGCGTCGGCTTCGCGGCCCGTCCCCTCGGCGGCATCATCGGCGGACACCTCGGCGACAAGGTAGGCCGCAAGCCGGTCCTGGTCGCCTCCCTCATCCTGATGGGCCTGGCAACCTTCGCGATCGGCCTGCTCCCCACCTACGCCGCGGTGGGACTGCTGGCCCCGGCACTGCTGGTCTTCGTCCGCATCGTCCAGGGCCTCGCCTTCGGCGCCGAGTGGGGCGGCGCCATCCTGATGAGCTACGAGCACGCCCCCTGGAAGGCCAAGGGCAAGTACACCGGCATTGTCCAGGCCGGCTTCCCCGTCGGCCTGCTGCTGGCCAACCTGACTTTCCTGTTCAGCGTCCAGCTCGGCAACGAACTGGCCTGGCGTATCCCGTTCCTCGCCAGCATCCTGCTGGTCATCGTGGGCCTGATCATCCGTTCCAAGGTCCCCGAGTCCCCGGTGTTCGATGAGGTCAAGGACAGCGGCGCCATCGTGAAGGCCCCCATCGTCGAGGTCATCAAGACGGACTGGCGCAACATCGTCAAGGGCATCGGCCTCCGCATCGCCGAGACCGCCGGCTACGCAGTGTCCATCACCTACATGATTTCCTACATCAACAGCCAGCACCTGGCGGACAAGAGCCAGACCCTGATCGCGCTCTGCATTGCTTCGGCCATCGGCATCTTCGCCACCCAGGCCTGGGCCGCGCTGACGGACCGCATTGGCCGCCGCCCGCTGTACGTCTGGTCCACCGCCTTCGCCGCACTATTCGCGATCCCCATGTTCCTGCTGGTCAACACCGGCCTGTTCATCGCCATCATCCTCACCATCGTGATCTCCTACGCGGTCTGCCAGAACTCCCTGGCCGGCGCCCAGGGCGCCTGGTTCCCGGAACTCTTCCAGGCCAAGACCCGCGCCTCCGGCGCCAGCCTGGCGTACCAGATCTCGGCCATGGTGTCCGGCTTCACCCCCTTCATCACCACCCTGCTGTTCGTCAGCTTCGGCTGGATGGGCCCCGCGCTGCTCTTCGGCGCGTACGCCCTGATCGGCCTCTGGGCCGCCGTCGCCACCCGGGAGACCTGGGGCAAGCGGGAACGCGAACTGGCCGACGAGGCCACCAAAAGCACCCCGAACACCGTCAACGCCTGAATGACCGCCACGCACGAAACGACCACGGAGCCAGTAATGCCTACAGACACCGTCCAGGACGCCCCGCAGGGACAAACACTGCAGGAACAAACACTCCAGACCGCAGTGACGCCCGAACGGCTGGAGAAAATTAGCGCCGCCGCGTACCGGATCCGGCACCACGCCCTGAACATGGGCGAGGTGCAGGGCCAGGGCTACGTAGGCCAGGCCCTCGGCGCCGCGGACATGCTCGCCACCGTCTATGGTGACCAGCTCCGGTACCGGGCCGAGGACCCGCACTGGGAAGCCCGCGACCGGTTCCTGCTCTCCACCGGCCACTACGCCATCGGCCACTACGCGGCCCTGGCCGAAGCCGGGATCGTCCCGGTGGAGGAACTCGAAACCTACGGCTCGGACGATTCCCGGCTGCCGATGTCCGGGATGTCCACCTATACCCCCGGCATGGAAATCTCCGGCGGCTCCCTGGGCCACGGCCTGACCATCGCCGTCGGCATGGCCCTGGGGCTGCGCTACCAGGGCTCGTCCGCCCGGGTGTTCAACTTCCTCTCCGACGGCGAACTGGACGAAGGCTCCACGTGGGAGGCCGCCATGGGCGCGCACCACCACCAGCTGGGCAACCTCACCGCCATGGTGGACATCAACGCCCTGCAGGCCGACGGCAAGACCGACACGGTACTGCGCACCGAGCCGGTGACCGAGAAGTGGGAATCCTTCGGCTGGTACACCCAGCGGGTGGACGGGAACGACGTTGCCGCCCTGCTCGCAGCTTTCGACAACGCAGCCGCCCAGGCCGCCGCCGTCGGACGCCCCTCCGTGATCCTGTGCGACACCAAGGTGGGCCGCGGCGTTCCGCTGCTGGAAAACCGCGAAAAGGCGCACTTCATGCGCATCGAAGAGAACGAATGGCAGATCTGCCGCGGGCAGCTCACCGCCGGCTACGAAGGAAAGGCTTCAGCATGAGCACCTCCACCGAGGCCCCCGACACCGCGGCAGCGGCCAAGCCGAAACTGAAGACCTCGGCGATGATCGCATCGTTCGCCGACCCGGGCCAGAAAACCTCCAACGCCCCGTTCGGGCATGCCCTGGTCAAGGCCGCACAGGAAAACGACAAGATCGTGGGCCTGACCGCGGACCTGGGCAAGTACACGGACATGCACATCTTTGCCCAGGCCTTCCCGGAGCGGTTCTTCCAGATGGGCATGGCTGAGCAGTTGCTCTTCGGCGCCGCCGCCGGGCTCGCCGAGACGGGTCTGGTGCCCTTCGCGTCCACCTACTCGGTGTTCGCCGCGCGCCGCGCCTACGACTTCCTCTGCCTGGACGCGGCCGAACCGAGCCTGAACGTCAACATCGTCGGCGGCCTGCCCGGCCTGACCACCGGGTACGGCCCCAGCCACCAGGCCACCGAGGACATGGCGATCTTCCGCGGCATGCCCAACCTGACCATCGTTGACCCCTGCGACTCGATCGACATCGAACAGGCCGTCCCGCAGCTAGCCGCCTCCGAAGGGCCCACCTACCTGCGGCTGCTGCGCGGCAACGTGCCCACCGTCCTGGACGAGTACGACTACACGTTCGAGCTCGGCAAGGCCAAGGTGCTGCGCGGCGGTAACGACGTGGTGTTCATTTCGTCCGGGCTGATGACCATGCGTGCCCTGCAGGCAGCCAAGGCCCTTTCGGCACACAACGTGGACGTCGCCGTCGTGCACACCCCCACCATCAAGCCGTTCGACGCCGAAACCGTCCTCAAGGAAATCAACACGGACCGCCTCGCCGTCACCCTGGAGAACCACTCCGTGGTGGGCGGCCTGTTCGAAACCGTGGCCTCCGCCGTCGTCACCGCCGGAGCAGGCAAGCGCGTGGTGCCCATCGGACTCCCGGACCAGTTCCTCGACGCCGGCGCCCTGCCCACCCTGCACGAGCGCTACGGGCTCTCCGTGGACCGCATCGTGGCCAAAGTCCTCGCCGAACTCGGCTGACGGATTTCAAGACATATGGGAAAGCACGGCACCGGTCCAGGCTGGCGCCGTGCTTTCTGCCGTACCATCGGAATTACTACCGACTGTTAGCAGTCGACTTAAGACATTGAGGACAAAGCCATGGCCGGATTGGGCGCCCCCCTGCTGGGACTGGAAAAGAAGAGCCTGCGTGAACAGGCACTCTCCGCGCTGCGGACCGCGATCACCAGCGGTGAACTGGAGCCTGGCCGGCACCTGGTGGAGACCGAGTTGTCCGAGATGCTGCAGATCAGCCGCGGCACGCTCCGTGAAGCCCTCCGCCAACTGGAGCAGGAGGGCCTGCTGTCCGCCGGCCCCCGCGGACGCCTGTCCGTGCGGCACCTGGACGAGAAGGAAATCCGGGATATCTACGCTGTCCGCGCCGCCCTGGAATCGCTGGCCGCCCGGACACTATGCGAGCTGCCGGACCGGCAGCACGTCACCGAGTCCCTCCATAAAGCCATCGACGCCATGACGGAGGCCGCAGGCGGGAGCCTGGAGGAACGGATCGAATCCGACCTCGAGTTCCACCGCACCCTCTGCCGGCTCACGGGCAACGAGACCCTGCTCCACTCGTGGGAATCCCTGGAGGGATCCATCCGGATGTCCATCATGTTCGCGGGCCTGGAAAAGGGCGTCAGGAATATGAGCGTGGACCGCCACAAGGACATCGTGGGCGCCATTGACACCGGCGATGCCACCCTGGCCCGGAAAACCATCCTGGAACACATGGACACCGCCGCCGCCAACCTCGTGGCCTAGCCCCCGAGCTGCCCTTTCCGGGGAATCCTCGCGGCCTCCCGGCCGTTAACCTACTGCGCGGTAAATAGCCGCGGTGGTAACGAGGGATGGTATGACCGCGAAGTTTGTGTCTGTAGAGGACGACGCCGGAAAGGTCACCCGGTACAGCCGCCATGACAATGGGGGCGGCCTCATAGCGCCGGGAGCCAGCGTGGCGGACAGCGCCCGGATCGGCCCCATGACCTATGTGGAGCACGGCGCGCACGTGGGTCCGGGCTGCCGGATTGGCCACGGCAGCTGGATTGACCGCGGCGCCATCATCGGTGACCGGACAGTCATTGGCGATGGCGTGCGCATCGGCCGGGGCACGGTGATCGGCAACCGCGTCCACATTGGCAGCCATTCGCGCATCGGCTCCAGCGTCCTGATTGAGCACGGCGCCCACCTGGATTCGGACAGCACCGTCCCGGACGGCAGCGAGGTCCTCACGGGCGCCCATTCGCGCCTGGCACCAGCCCGGCACAGGACGCACCGCAAGGCGAAGGGCGGGCTGGCCGCCTAGGTTGCCCTCGCGCCCATTTTCGGCCGCATGCCGTTCATCGAATCACACAGCGTCATCGCGGCAGCGAAGGCCAGCGGCAGTGCGAGCAGCGCGAGCGGCGGCACCCCCTCCAGGGACGCCGCCGTCGTCATCATCAGCAGCCCGATGGTGGTGGCGGTGTCGAAACCCAGGCCGAAGAGGAATCCGATCACGTAGATGTTCCGGGGCCGGCGCACCCTGGCCAGCGGCCGGTCCAGCAGCCGCGCCACCAGTCCCTGCGGTTCCAGGTCGCGGGGATCGATGGCTGCTCCGGTCCGGGAGCGCCGGAAAGCAGCGGCCGAGCGGGTGAAGGCGGAGCCGTTGAACAGCCCCATGGCCAGCAGGAACAGCCCTGATACGCCGCTGCCGATCAGGCCGAGCATCAGGTTCCCGCCGGTTCCGTCCTGCATGAGGCCGCCCACCATGGATGCCCCGGCGAGTACCAGCACGCCGGCCAGGGTCACCACCGAACTGTGCCCCAGGCTGAACGCGAAGCCCACGCTCACCGGATGCTGCCGCTGAGCCACGAACTTACGGGTGGAGTTGTCGATGGCGGCCAGGTGGTCCCAGTCGTAGCTGTGCTTCACGCCGGCCAGGTAAGCCGTGAGGACAAGCCCCCCGGAGAGCACCTGCGGTATTCCCGGCCAGAAAAAGGACGACGGCGGCGGCATGCAGGGCAGCCACGGCACCGAAAGTGCATAGCACCCGCGTCCGGACGGGCAGTGATTCCCGGCCCCGGTAAAGTGCCGCGATGCTGGTCATCAGTGCTTCCTCAGGTCCAGGGCGCCCTGGCCGTGCCAGCGTCCGCGGAGCAGGTCAGTGCAGGATCGAAGCAGGCGGTTAAGCTGCTCCGTGCTGTTGGAGAGGCTCCGCAACACCAGCCCGGTGGTCCCTGCAACACTGCGGGTCAGCGAGATGCCGGTCAGGGCCTGGTGGCTGGCCGCCAGCAGGTGCAGGTCGTCGGCGAGCCCCTGGTCCACCCGGGGATCCACCACCACCAGCGATCCGAGGTGGCTGTAGCCTTCCATGAACCCCAACCCGGTGACGTCGTGCAGCGGCGGCCGGATCAGCAGGTTGTCCAGCGCCAGCAGCTCGGTGCCCGCCCCGGTTTCCACGCGGATGTCGTTCCGCAGCCGGACTTCCTCGTACCGGAAGGCGGCGCCGTCAGGGGACCAGCCGGGCGTGACCACCTCGGCCATGACAAGCGACGACGATGGCCGCAGGGTCACGGACGTCCGTTGCCGGTAGCTGGCTTCCCGGTACGCGATGAGCTGGTCCGGCATGAGCTCCAGCCGCGCCCCCTCTCCCAGCCGAACAGTCATCCGCTGCTCGGCAAAAGACCCCGGAGTCCGGTAAACCTTGGTAGCGGACTGCGTCGTCAGCAGCAGGGAAGCAGAGTCCCCCACCTCCACATCAATCAGGAATAGATCCGCCCCGAGATAAGCCCCGCCAGGATTCACGACGACATAACAAACCTGCCCGGAGTCATCGAGATAATGAGGCCGCATCACCCGAAGCGCCCCTTGATGAAACTGGTGCGAGGCAACCGACCTGCCGCGCCGCGAACTGACGCCCAACTCAAGCCGTCCCATCGGTGACTTCTCAGCGCGAGCGGAGTCGGGGATAGGGGGCCGCGGCGTGGCGGGCACCGCGAAGCGGGCACGGCCCCCTATCCCCGACGAAGCGCCGGAAGCAGACTCACCCGCGGGCGCAGGCCCCGACGAGGTGCCTGCTTGAGGTGACCCAACCGCCGTCGTGCTCATGCCAAATCGAGCATCAGGACGTCGTGCCGGATCCATTCGATGACCTTCTCGAGGCCTTCGTCGGTCTTGAGGTTGGTGAAGCAGAAGGGTTTGTTGCCGCGGAATTCCTTGGAATCCCGCTCCATGATGGCAAGGTCTGCCCCGACGTGGGGTGCGAGGTCGGTTTTGTTGATGATGAAGAGGTCGGACTTGATCATGCCTTGGCCTGCCTTGCGGGGGATCTTCTCTCCCTGTGCCACGTCGATGATGTAGATGGAGAAGTCGACCAGTTCGGGGCTGAAGGTGGCGGAGAGGTTGTCGCCCCCGGACTCGACGAAGATGACCTGAAGGTCGGGGTGCCGGGCTTTGAGTTCCTCGATGGCGGCGGTGTTCATGGAGGTGTCTTCGCGGATGGCGGTGTGGGGGCAGCCGCCGGTTTCGACGCCGATGATCCGGTCCACCGGGAGGATGCCGTTGGCGGCGAGGATTTTGGCGTCCTCGATGGTGTAGATGTCGTTGGTGATGGCGGCCATGGAGATGTCGCCGCTCATGTGCCGGGTGAGCCGTTCCACGAGCTGGGTTTTGCCGGCGCCGACGGGCCCGCCGATACCGATTTTGATGGGTTCAGTCATGGTGTCCTCCTACTAGCTCATGAACATCCGGGCACGCTGGCGTTCGTGCCGCATTTGCGAAATTTCCAGGCCGGGGCTGACGGCCCCAAGGTCGTCCGCCGTAAGGTGCGCGACCGCGTCGATGGCGGCAGCGACGTCTTCGTGCGCTTTTCGCAGCACGCGCTGCCCGGCGTTCTGGCCGAGCGGGATGGCGCGGACGGCGTTCTGCGTGAGCGAGGTGACGGTGGCGAAGAGGTAGGCGGCGAGCGCTTCCTGGAGCGGGACGCCCAGGGAGCGGGCGACGACGGCGAACGCCAGCGGCTGGTGCCCGGCGGCGCGGCCGGTGGCCACCATGTCCCGGTACAGTTCCAGCGCGGGCGAGGGAAACACCTCGGCCCCAATCTCGAGCAGGCGGCCGCCCATCTTCACGCTGGCCTCCCGGACCTGCCGCGGCAAAAGGGAAGCAGAAAGAAGAGTATCCAGTTCCCCCAGCTCACCACCCTCATACAGCAGCCGAACAGCCAACCCATCAGAGTAGGTCAAGGACTGCGCAACGAAAGCGGAGAGCCAGCGCCCGAAAGACCCTTCATCAAAAACGAGCTCCCGATCGAGGTACGTCTCAAACCCAAAAGAGTGAGCAAAAGCCCCAGTAGGCAAAGCGGAATCAACCAACTGCTGCAGTGCCAGCTGATACCCGCCCACTAAAGGACCGCCCAAGGTGAGGAACGCAAGCGACGCGAGGGATATGGGGCCGCGGCGTGGCGGGCACCGCGAAGCGGGCACGGCCCCATATCCCTCGTGGCGTCCCACGCCACGCCGTCGTCGTGCCTAGTGGCTGTGTTCAGCATGGCGGAAAGGCACAGGCATGACGCGTTCCTGGCGGGTATAGGGCACGGCGTTGTGGATGAGGTAGTCCTCGACGGTGTGGTCGTAGGCGCACACCATGACGGCGGCCCCGTACTCGCTGTCCGCGTCGAAGAATTGTGCCTGCAGGTGGCGGTTGCCCAGGGAGTGCGCGGTGATGCCCATTTCATGGATGGTCCGTGGCGCGATGACCAGGACGTCGGTGGGCAGGACGGACACCACGATCATGTTGGTGTCCGCGACGTGGAGGATGTCGCCGTCACGGAGGTCGGCGGAGCCGGCGGGGAGGCGGATGCCGATTTCCTTGCCGTGGTCGGTGGTGGCCCGCTGGATGCGTTTGACCAGGGAGGCGCTGGGCAGGACGACTTTTTCGCGGTGCAGGCCGGAGTAGGCGGCGAGGTCAGTGCCCGGCAGGTCGTGAAGGTTGCCGAGGACTCGTTCGATGATCACGTGGTTTCTCCGGATTTCTAGAAGAGAAAGTAGCGCTGCGCCATGGGCAGCACGTCGGACGGTTCGCAGGTGACGTCCTCGCCGTCCACCGTGACCCGGTACGTCTCCGGGTCCACCTGGATGTCGGGCGTGGCGTCGTTGTATTTGAGGTCGGCTTTGGTGAGGTTCCGGATGCCGGAGACGGGCCGGATGATCTTCCCGAGGCCAAGCTCAGTGGGGACCCCGGCGTCGATCGCCGCCTTGGACAGGAACGTGATGGAGCTCTGCTGCACGGCTTTGCCGAAGGTGGCGAACATCGGGCGCATGGTCCGCGGCTGCGGTGTGGGGATGGATCCGTTGGAGTCGCCCATGAGTGCGTAGGCGATCTGTCCGCCTTTGAGCACCAGTTCCGGTTTGACGCCGAAGAACGCCGGATCCCACAGCACCAGGTCCGCAAACTTGCCCACTTCCACTGACCCCACGGAATCGGCGATGCCCTGCGCGATGGCGGGGTTGACGGTGTACTTGGCCACGTAGCGCTTGAGCCGGAAGTTGTCGCTGCCCGCACTGCCGTGCGCCCCGCCGTCGTTGTCTTCCAAGGCCCCGCGCTGCTTCTTCATCTTGTCCGCCACCTGCCAGGTGCGGGTGATCACCTCGCCTACCCGGCCCATGGCCTGGGAGTCGGAGGAGGTGATGGAGAAGACGCCCAGGTCCTGCAGGACGTCCTCGGCGGCGATGGTTTCGGCGCGGATGCGGGAATCGGCGAAGGCCACGTCCTCGGGGATGTCCGGGTTGAGGTGGTGGCAGACCATCAACATGTCCAGGTGCTCTTCGATGGTGTTGCGCGTGTACGGCAGCGTGGGGTTGGTGGAGGCCGGCAGGACGTTGGGCATGCCGGCAATCTTGATGATGTCCGGGGCGTGGCCGCCGCCGGCGCCTTCGGTGTGAAAGGTGTGGATGACGCGGCCGGCGATGGCGCGGATGGTGTCCTCCACGAACCCGCACTCGTTCAGGGTGTCGGTGTGGATGGCCACCTGGACGTCGTACTCGTCCGCGACCTGCAGCGACGTGTCGATGGAGGAGGTGGTGGCGCCCCAGTCTTCGTGGACTTTGAGCCCGATGGCACCGGCGCGGATCTGCTCGGCGAGGGGTTCGACGGCGGAGGCGTGGCCTTTGCCGAACAGGCCGATGTTCATGGGGAACGCCTCGGCGGCCTGCAGCATCCGCTGGATGTGCCACTTTCCGGGTGTGACGGTGGTGGCTTTGGTGCCTTCGGCGGGGCCGGTGCCGCCGCCGATCATGGTGGTGACGCCGCTGGCCAGGGCGGTGGGGATCTGGTCCGGGGAGATGAAGTGGATGTGGGTGTCGATGCCGCCGGCGGTGAGGATTTTCCGTTCGCCTGCGATGATTTCGGTGCTTGAGCCGATCACGATGTCCACGCCGTCGGTGATCTGCGGGTTGCCGGCCTTGCCGATCCGGAAGATGTGGCCGTCCTTCAGCGCCACGTCTGCCTTGTAGATGCCGGTGGAGTCCAGGATCACGGCGTTGGTGATGACAGTGTCCGGAATGTCCTCATCCCGGACGGCCTGGCCGTTCTGCCCCATGCCGTCCCGGATCACCTTGCCGCCGCCGAACACCACTTCCTCCCCGTACACGGTGAGGTCCTTCTCGATTTCGAGGAAGAGTCCGGTGTCCGCCAGGCGGATCTTGTCGCCGGTTGTGGGGCCGTAGAGGTCTGCGTACTGCCGGCGCGGAATCTCGAAGCTCATTCGCCGTCCCCTTCCGTAAGAGGCCCGCTTTGGCGCGTGCCGCCGTCGAGCCTTCCGTTGACCGCGTCGCTGAGCCCGTAAATCTCCCGGGTCCCGGCCAGTTCGATAAGCCTTACGTTCCGCGAATCCCCCGGCTCAAACCGGGCAGCCGTCCCTGCGGGAATGTCCAGGCGCCGGCCGCGGGCCGCGTCCCGGTCGAAGGCCAGGGCAACGTTGGCCTCGGCGAAATGGAAATGTGAGCCCACCTGGACGGGCCGGTCGCCGGTGTTGGTCACGGACAGCTCGATGGCGTCGCGCCCCGCGTTTGCCGTCACGGGCTCCGGGCGGAGGACGTATTCTCCTGGGATCACTGCGGCTCCTTAGCGGATCGGATCGTGGACGGTGACCAGCTTGGTGCCGTCAGGGAAGGTGGCCTCGATCTGCACGTCATGGATCATTTCGGGCACCCCTTCCATGACGTCCCCGCGGGTGAGGATGGTGGTGCCATAGCTCATGAGGTCCGCCACGGTCCGGCCGTCCCGGGCGCCTTCGATCAGTTCGTAGCTGATGATGGCCACCGCTTCGGGGTAGTTGAGCTTGAGGCCGCGGGACTGCCGGCGCCGGGCGAGGTCGGCGGCCACCACGATCATGAGTTTTTCCTGCTCACGGGGCATCAGATGCATGCGGGGTCCCTTCAACGGCCGGCGGACAGCGTGGATTCAGAGTAGGCCCCGCACATTTCCGCCACGTTTCAGGTCCATCATCCGGACGCCTCGGCGCGGACGCGCTGAGTCTCCCCGCCTTTGGCTCCCCCTTGGCAGCGGACGACGGCGGTTGGCCCGGACACGCCGTCGTCATCGCTCAAAGGTGGGGAGACTCAGCGGCTACTTGGCTTAGCGGAGCCGGGCGAGGATCTCGTCCGTGGACTGGACCGGCTGGCGGTAGGTGGTGGAGAGGATGCGGAGCATGTCCGCCGCGTCCTTGTCATCCTCGGAGGCCATGGCGTCTTTGGCGTAGCTGACCCGGATGTTGTGGGCGAAAGCGTCGGCGGCCGTCTGGGCAATGCAGTTGTGGGTGGAGACGCCGGCCAGCACCACTTCGTTGGCGCCCCAGTTCCACAACCGGGACAGTAGGTCGGTGCCTACGAACGCACTGTCGCGCGTCTTGTTCAGCTGCGGCAGGTCCCCCTTGGCCAGGCCCGGCACGGACTGCGCCTGCTCGGTGCCGCGGAAGATGAAGCCTTGGTCATCGTCGAGCATGCTGAGGGTCCAGGTGGACTTGTCCCGCTCATGCTCGGTGCCCACCAGCAGCGCCTTGTGGCCAGCGGCCTCGAATCCCTTCAGCAGCCGGTTGCATTCGCCCACCACCCTGTCCTGCTGGGCGGCCAGCTCAGGCGCTTCGAAGAAGGCGTTCTGCATGTCGATGACCAACAGGGCTATCACGTGGGGACCTTCCTCTCGCCGGACCGTTGGGGGTAACGTACCCACCTCCGGCCAAAAGACGCTAGGGCGCGGACTCCCTGATTTTCAGTTCGAACCCGGCTTCCACGTGCACGCCCTGGACCGATGGTTCCCGGCCGGCGATCCTGTCCAGCAACAGGCTGATGGACCGCTCCGCGATCTCGTCCATGCCTGGAGCGACCGTTGTCAGGGACGGGGACGCAAACCGCGCTTCGTCGAGGTCGTCAAAGCCTGCCACCGCCACGTCCTGCGGGACCTTCACCCCGCGGACCTGCAATTCGTGCAGTGCCCCCAGCGCCAGGACGTCGTTCAGTCCGAATACGGCGTCGAACTCCACGCCGCTGTCCAGCAGCCCGGCGACGGCGGCAGCACCGGTGTCGCGGCGCCATTCAGCGGGTGCCACCAGCGCGGGGTCGTACGGGATGCCCGCCTCTGCGAGCGCCGTCCGGTACCCGTTCAGGCGCAGGCCACCGGTACCGGTGGACTCGCCGGGGTTCGCTCCGATCACGGCAATACGGCGGCGGCCACCGGCCAGCAGGTGCCCGGTCAGGGCGGCCGCGGCTTCCCGGTTCTTCATGGTCACCAGGTCGAAGCGGGGATCCACAATGTGCTCACCCAGCATCACCAGCGGCTTCCTGCCCGCCCGCGCGGCTATGGCCTCCGCATCCACCGCCAACGGGGTGAACAGCAGGCCGTCCGTCAGCTGCCGGAAAGTCCCGTGGAGGGCGCCGAGTTCAGCGGCGGGCTCTGCGTCGGACTGCTCCACCAGCACCCGGTAGCCGTGCCGCGCCGCGGCTTTCATCAGCTTGGATGCCAGCTCGGCGTAGTAGGGGGCGGAGAGGTCGGACAGCACCAGGCCCAGCATGGACGTCTTGCCGGACCGGAGGCTGCGGGCGGTGAGGTTTGCCTCGTAGCCCAGCTCTGCAATGGCGTCCTGCACCCGCTGCTTGGTGGCGGGACGGATGAATTCGTAGTCGTTCAATACGTTCGAAACGGTCTTGAGGGACACACCGGCCGCCCTCGCGACGTCGTTCATGGTTACTGCCATTAACGCTCTTTTCCAGCCTTCGCCGCCGCCTTCGCAGCCTGCTTGCTGGCGCGCACCTTGGCCAGGGATTCCGGGTCCACAATGTCGGCCACCGACAGGTAGGCGCCGTCGTCGCCGTAGTGGCCGGCGGCCTCGCGCCAACCGGACGCCTTGAGGCCGCGCTGCTTGCCCAGCAGGGCCAGGAAGATCTTTGCCTTCTGGTCCCCGAAACCGGGCAGGGCCTTGAGCCGGCGCAGCACCTCGGCACCGTCCGGCGAGCCCTTGGTCCAAATGGCGGCGGTCTCACCGTCCCATTCGTCCTGCACCGCCGCGGCGAGCGCCTGGACGCGTGCAGCCATGGAACCGGGGAAGCGGTGGACGGCGGGACGTTCCTTGAACATCTCCACGAATGCCGCGGGATCATGCGTCGCGATGGCATCGGGTTTGAGCGACCCCAACCGCGTCCGGATCTTTTCCGGCCCGGCAAACGCAGATTCCATCGTTACCTGCTGGTCCAGCAGCATGCCGGTCAGGAGGGCGAAATCGTCCTCAGTCAGCAATTTGTCCGCAGCAGGATCCCCTGTGATGTGCAGTTCCATGCCGTCCATCCTCCCACCTGCGGGGCGCGCACGTCATAAGCGTTCCCGGCATTGCGTCCGGGCATGTCAGGACCCCACAGCCAGCCGGATCATGGACCAGGACACTGCCGGGAGTTCGGCGGTGAGCCGTCCGCCGTCGGCCTTTACCGTGGCGTTTCCGGAAGGCAGGACGGAGGTGGAGTCGTCGGCGCTGGCCTGCCAGTAGGGGTCCTCGTTGGCGTACGTCACCGCTTCCAGCACGCGCACGGCACCCAGGGCACAGACTGCCGCGTCGAGGGTGAGCGCCTGGCGGGCCGAACGGTTCACGGCGAACAGCACGGCCTCACCCTTTTCCCCGTCAAACGTGGCGACGGCGGACAGGGCGGTGGCATCCGCCGTCACCCCGGCGCCGGCCAGTGGGGATTCCACGGCGAGCTGCAGCACCGTGCCGGATGCATGCTGGGAGGTCAGGGCGAACGGGTGGAAGGTGGTCTGCTTCCAGGCGCGGCCGCCGGGTTCGGTCATGATGGGTGCGATCACGTTCACCAGCTGTGCCAGGCTGGCCGAGTGGACGCGGTCGGTGTTCCGGAGCAGCGTGATCAGCAGGTCCCCTACCACCACGGCGTCCGCCACCGTGTAGCTGTCCTCGAGCAGGGCCGGGGCCACCGGCCAGTCCTTGCCGGTGGGGACCCTGGATGCCTCGCGGCTCATGTGCCAGACGTTCCACTCGTCGAAGGAGATGTTCACCTGCCTGCTGGACTTCTTCACCGATTTCACATGGTCGATGTGGCTCACGAGGTCGTGGATGAAGGCTTCCATCTTGTGCCCGGCGGCCAGGTGTTCCTGCAGGTCGCCGGTGTCCTCGAAGTACTGGTGCGCGGAAATGAGGTCCACCAGGTCGTAGGTTTGGGTGAGGACCACACGCTCCCACTCGCCAAACGTGGGCATGGTGGGGCTGGAGCTGCCGCAGGCCACGAGCTCCAGGCCGGGGTCGATCATGCGCATGCCGCGGGCGGTGTCCGCGGCCAGCCTGCCGTATTCGAGGGCGTTCTTGTGGCCGATCTGCCACGGTCCGTCCATCTCGTTGCCCAGGCACCACATGGTGATGCCGTAGCCGTTGGCAGCCCCGTTGCCGCGGCGCTGTTCGGAGCGGGCCGTCCCGCCGTCGATGTTGCAGTACTCCAGGAGGTCCAGTGCCTCCTGGATGCCGCGGGTGCCCAGGTTCACGGCCATCATCGGTTCCACGCCGGCCTTGGCGGACCATTTTGCGAACTCGTCCACGCCCACGGTGTTGGGTTCAGTCGAATGCCAGGCCAGGTCCAGGCGGACGGGGCGCTGGTCCACCGGGCCCACGCCGTCCTCCCAGCGGTAGCCGGAGACGAAATTGCCGCCCGGGTAGCGGACGGTGGTGACGCCCAGCTCGCGGGTCAGTTCCAGGACGTCCCTGCGGAAACCGTCCTGGTCGGCGGCCGGGTGCCCGGGTTCAAAGATCCCGGTGTACACGCACCGGCCAAGGTGCTCAACGAACGCGCCAAACGTACGACGGCGGACTGGACCCACGGTGAACGATGGATCAACGGTTATTTTTGCTGCGGCGGCCTGTGGCTGGGTCACGAAGGTATCCTCGACGATTGATTTACAACGTTATAGAAGCATTGTTTGCCGTGCCGCTGCCCACGTCAAGAGTGCGGCCCGCCGGCCTCCAAGTACTACCTAATCGAAAAAACAGGTACCAGCTACGCATCCACCGGAGGCACGAGGGCAATTAGGTTTTTCACAGAGACAAGGCCTCCAGGCTCTCGGTACTTGTCTCACTAGGGGGGTTCGAGACTGGCAATGCATCACTCACAACAGATAGGCCCAAGCTTCCCGGTCCACAGGACCCGGGTAATAGGCGGGGCCGGCGACGAGGAGTCCTTCGAGACCAAGGGCTCTCCCCCAGCCGTCGCCGGCCCTCCGGCCCGCCTGGCCCCCCGCAGGGGCCACTTGCCGTTGCCCTCCGCTGCCAGCCACGTGCAGGCTGCACCGCGGAACAACGCCCTCCTTCTCGACCTGGTGAACGGTACCCAGACCCTGGCCGATTCCCTGGACCTGCTGGTGGCGGCATCGGCTGCCCACGTGGTCAGGACCGCCGGAATCGACGTCGGCTGCGGACTGGTGCTGCTCCAGCCAAAGCGCGGCCCGGCCATCACCGGCACCACCGACGACGTAGTCCGGCTGCTTGATTGGGAGCGGGAAAGGGCCGAGGGGCCCGTTACCGATGTGATGTCCGGCGGCCACCCCGTGGCCGTCCTGCAGCGCAACGGCGACTTCCGGTGGCGGCAGTACTCAAGCCAGCTGCAGGCGGCCGGCTTCGGCAGCACCCTTGCCGTCAGGCTCCGCCTGGACGCTGATATTCCCTCCGACGACGGGGCCCCCGGCACCAGCGACCTCGGCCAGTCAAGTGCCGCCCTTGCCTTCTTCGCCCAGGACGCAAAAGCCTTCCCGCTCCAGGTCATTGCCGAAGCACGAAGCTTCGCGCAGCTGGCCACGAGGAGCCTCCAGATGGCCATCAACCTGCACACTGCACGCTCACTGGCCACCGACCTCCGCTCGGCACTGGACAGCCGCACTTCCATCAACGTGGCATGCGGAGTGATCATGGCCCAGAACAGGTGCTCCTACCAGGAGGCCTTCTCCATCCTTGCCAAGGCTTCAAGCCACCGAAACATCAAGGTCCGCAAGGTGGCCGAAGACCTCCTTGAGCGCCTGCCCGAAGGTGCGCCGCACTCGCATTTCGGCCGCTGAGCCGCAGCCCGCGCTGCGAACGGTCCGCCTGCGCCTCTAGGCCGGCGCCGGGGCCGCAGTGCTGGCGCGGAGGACCAGCTGCGGCGGCACCACGGTGGAGCTCACCGCGGCCCCGGACTCGATCTCCTCCAGCATGATGTCCATGCAGCGGCGTCCCAGTTCCTCGAAGTCCTGGCGGACGGTGGTCAGCGGCGGCGTGAAGTACCCGGCTTCCGGCTGGTCGTCGAAACCCACCACGGAGACGTCGTCGGGCACCTTGACGCCCGCCTCCGTGAACGCACGCAGGAGGCCCAGCGCCATCTGGTCATTTCCCACGAAGATGGCTGTCGCCGTGAGTCCGGACGCGAGCCGGCGGCCGATCGCGTAGCCGCTCCCCGCGCTCCAGTCCCCCTCCACCAGGAGGGATTCGTCCAGGCCGGCCTCTCGGAGCACGGCCCGCCAGCCCTCTGCCCGTTCCGCCCCGTCCGTCCAGTCGGGCGGCCCCGCGATGTGTCCGATCTGCCGGTGGCCTTCCCTGACGAGATGCTCGACGGCGAGCCTGGCGCCCGCACGCTGGTTCACCATGGCCCCGCTCACCTTCGCGCTGCCCGCGGAGCCCACGGCCACCACGGGCACCGGAAGGTTCATCTGCTCCAGCACGGCGAGGGTGTCCGTGTGCGGCACCAGCACCGCGATCCCGTCCACTGCCTGGTCCATAAAGTGCCCGACGGCGTCGGAAATGGCTTCCCGGCTGACCTCCCGCAATGCTGCGATGCTGACAAAGTAGCCGGCGTTGCGGGCAGCATGCTCAACGCCCAGCAGGGTATTGGCCGGACCGTACTGGGAAAGCTCACTGGCCAGCACGCCGATGGTCTGCGAGCGCCGCGTGACCAGGCTCCGGGCCGCGGTGTTGCGCCGGTATCCCAGTTCCGCGATGGCCGCCTCCACCTTTTCCCGGGTGGCCTTGCTGACATTGGGGTGGTGGTTCACCACGCGGGAGACGGTCTGGTGGGAGACGCCGGCCACCTTGGCCACGTCTTCCAGGCGCGGCATCCGGCCCTTGCTGGTATTTGCCATGAGCCTATTGTGCCTGTGACCCCGCCGCCCCGCCTGCGCAACATGGGCTGGCGATTCCGGATCAATCCTTGCGCGGCAGCTGCCCGCTGGGAAGGATGAGGAGGATCCCCCGTTTGCAGCGAAGGAGCCGGCGGAATGACCAAATACCTGATCTCGTTTCCCAGCGGAGCCATGGACATCCCCGACGGCGGCCTGCAGGAAGTGGCGGACGCCGCGCACGCAGTGGTCCAGGAGGCAAAGGAAGCCGGCGTCTGGGTTTTCGGCGGCGGGATCGACGAAAGCGTCCCACCCGTCATGGTCGACGCCGGTGGAACCGTCGCGGAGGGCACCTACCCCCAGACTGCGCGGATCGAAGGCGGGTACACGGTGCTGGAGTTGCCGTCGTACGGGGCCGCAGTGCAGTGGGCCGCGAAAATCGCGGCAGCCTGCCGCTGCGCACAGGAGGTGCGGGCTTTCCAGTACGACCCCGCCAGCTGAACCATGCAACCGGCGGAACCGCTTGTCCTTGCGTATCCCTTCAAGGGGCCCTGGCGCGTGCAGAACTCGCCTGCCGACCGGGTTCCCAGCCACGGGACACGGCTCTTCGCCACGGGCTTCGCCATCGGTTTCACCCCGGTGGACGGGAATGGCCGGTCTGCCCCCATTACCGTGGGCTCGCTGTTCCGGCGCGAGCCGCCGGAACACTTCGTGGGGTTCGGGAGGCCTGTCACAGCCCCGGCGGCCGGGGTGGTGCGCGCCGCCCATGATGGGGAGCCGGATCACCCCGCGTACCGGGGGTTTCCATCGATCCGCTACGCAGCAACCCAGGGCCGCCGCGTACGGGAGGGCTGGCCGGGGCTGGCGGGCAACCACGTGATCATCGAGTCCGGCGGGGTGTTCATTGCCCTGTGCCACCTCCAGCGCGGGAGCATCTGCGTCCGTGACGGCCAGGTGGTTGGGTGCGGGGCGCCGGTGGGCCGGTGCGGCAATTCCGGCAACAGCACAGAACCCCATGTGCACGTCCAGGCCATGGACTCGGCAGATCCGGGCCACGCTTCCGCGGTTCCCATCACGTTCCCGGGCGGCCTGCCGCGGGGCGGGACGGTGGTGGAAGCCGGGCTTCGGGAGGGTTAAAAGGAAAGGTCCGCCTGCGTTAGCGGCGGACCTTTGTGGTCTTGATGGGTGGGCCCTGTGGGGCTCGAACCCACGACCCACGGATTAAAAGTCCGATGCTCTACCAACTGAGCTAAAGGCCCCTGCCGGCCGGTCAAACACGCTGTGCCTGCCCGTACGGCCCAATCCATTTCTGGACGTTAATACTGTAACCCATGGTTCCGGCCACTCCGCACACACCGCGGGCGCCGCCGTCGTACCTTTTCACCCCACGGTTCAGGCCGTTCCCGCCGCCAGCGGACAAGCCCTGCAGAGGCTCGATTTCCGCGGCGGCACAGGAGTAGCGTGGGGGCATGAGCGAGCAAGCAGGAACCACTCCGTACGGCGGCAGCAACCGGCACCACAAGCCCAAGCCCTTCGCGCCGATGGACTTCGAGCCCTTCGCAGGCGGGGCCGATCCCGCCCGCGTGTCGGAGGCCGCCCACCTTGCCGCGCAGGCCCTGGTCCGCCATGGCCGCGACAGCGACGATCCCGTGATCACCGAACGGCTGGTCAAGCTCGCCGACGAACAGGGGCTGGATGCGATCGCCGAGATGTGGGCGGAGAGCCCGGCCCGCTCGCTTCCCGGCGCCCTGTGGCGGCTTTACGCGCTGCGCGCCGCCACCGTCCAGGACCCGGAACGCATCAGCGTGTACTTCCGCGCGGGCCGGGACACCGCCCAGGTATCCAACGTGGTGGCCGGCGCGGCTGAGCCCCCGGGTGCAGACGAAATGCGCACCATGGCGGACGCCATCCTTTCCGGCGCGTTCGACGGCGATTTCGACGTCGCGCTGGAACGTTCCGCTGCCTTCTGCCGCGTGGTGGCGCTTGGCCAGGCCACCCTCGCCGATGGCGCCGAGCATGCCAACGAGGCCCATGCCAGCAAGCTGACCCGCAACTCCCACCAGCTGGTGAAGACCGCCGAGGACCTGGAACACGCCGCCAACGCGTGGCGCTTGGGCGAACTGGACTGAGCCCTGCATGAAGCCGGCGGCCCGGATTTCCGGGACGAACCAAGCCCCCGCTGTCAAGATTGACTTGGGCCGGGGTAAGTAGAAGACTGAAACCGGTGCCGAGCCGCGAAACCCCCGGGCTTCAACAATTAGCCGCCTAGAGCGGCCTACCGCCGAGAGGCGTATCCGGTTCGGCACCATTTTTCTGCCCTCTTCCAGGCAGCCAATTCAGAGGGTGCAGTTTCGGGCCGGTAGAGTAATCCTCAGTTGCCCGCCGCCGTCAAGTCACACGGCAGCAACCCCCGCCTTGATAAGTCCCTGGAGACCGGTAAACACGTGAAGCTGCGCCTTTTTCCACAGGAGCCCGCAGGGCTGAACCTGCTCTCACAGATGGCACAACAGATCGTGCTGGCCAGCGCCACCCTGGCCGAGATCCTTGGCGTACCCGCGGACGAGCACGGCAAGCTTGTCGAGGACATGCACAACATCGAGGCCAAGTCCGCGGAACTGCATTTCGCGCTGCTGACCCACATGCGCACCAGCTTCGTGAATCCGCTGCCCCGCGAGGACATGTACGCCCTGTCCCGGTACCTCAACGAAGCCATGGAAAAGATGGACGCCGCCGCAGAGCTGGTGGCCCTGTACCGGCTGGACCGCCTCCCCAAACGTGCCGCCGACCAGCTCGAGATCATCAGCCGGCAGGCCGAACTGACCGTTGACGCCATGCGCAGGCTCAATGACCTGGATGACCTCGAGGATTACTGGATCGAGATCCTGCGCCTTGCCAAACGGGCGGAGCGGACGCACCGCGTGTGGGTGGCGGACATGATCGCGGACATGAAGTGGGCGCAGTATTCCCGCAACCGCGACATCGCCAACCAGCTGGTGGAGGTCACCAAGGACATGCGGCGGGTAGCCACCCAGGTAGGCAGCATCATCGTCAAGGAATCCTGACGTGGCGGCAGTCATCTTCGGCGCGGTGGTCCTGCTGGCCGCTGCGTTTGCCTTCCTGAACGGCTTCCGCGACGCATCCACCTCGGTGGCCCTGGCAGTGCGGAACCGGGCCCTCACCCCCAGCGTGGGCATCCTTCTGGCCGCGTTCTTCAACTTTGTCGGCGCCCTCCTCAGCGCCCTGCTCGCCGTCGCCGTCAGCCGGACCTGGATCAGCCTCCCGGGCGGCACCGACGGACTGGCCATCCTGGTGGCCGGCCTGGCCAGCGCCTGCGCGTGGGGCATCCTGATGTGGTGGCGCGGCATTCCTGCGTCCTCCACCCATGCCCTGGTGGGTGGCCTTGCCGGCGCAGGCCTGGCCAGCCTGGCCATCGGCGGGCCCGGGGTGGCCGGCGTGGACCAGTCGCTGCTGTTCCAGGTGGTCCTGCCGCTGGTCCTGTCCCCGCTGGTGGCCTACAGCGGCTCATTCCTCCTGGTGTATCCGGCCACCTGGGTGGCCCGCTACACCCAGGCCAACGTGGTGAACCAGCGGTTCCGCCGGGGCCAGGCCGTAGCCGCGGGCGCGGTGGCATTCGGCCACGGCCTGCAGGACGGGCAGCGCGTCAGCGCGGTCCTGCTCCTGGCACTGCTGGCGGCAGGCTACGCCGACGGCGGGATCCCCACGTGGGTGGCGGCGCTTTCCGCGGTGATGATGACCGCCGGGACCCTTTTCGGAGGGTGGCGGATCTCGCACACCATCGGCTACAAGATCACCCGGATCGATCCCCTGCGCGGCTCCGTGGCCCAGACATTCAGCGCAGTGATGCTCTTTGTGGGTGCGATCGGGCTGCACTGGCCGCTCTCCACCACCCACACCGTCACGGCCGGCGCCCTCGGTGCAGGGGAGAACCAGCATTTTTCGGTCACCAACCGGAAGCTGGTCATCCGGATCCTCTGGCTCTGGGGCCTGACCCCGCTGGCTACCTGCGCCCTCGGCTTCGTGCTCGCGCTGGCCCTCTCCCCCCTCCCCACGTAGGCGGGGCTGCTCCCCCTATACAGGGAATCCGGCGTGACGTACATTCAAAGTGCGCCCCCGGGTCAACGGTGCCGGGGACCGGCGTCCGCGCCGTGTGCAGGGCTGCGGACGGCGCGCCGCTGCAGCAAACCGGCGGTTCGGATGCACAAAGTGGAAAAGAGCAGGCGTCATGTCTCCCTCGTATTCCCGGCGCCCCCTTCCACAGCCCCGGCAGCCCCGGTGCGAGGCATGCGGAACCGAGCACCAGCTCACCATCCACGCGATCACGGCCATCGGCGCGGCAGGCGGTGACCTCGTCACGGTCTCGTACACCTGCAACGACTGCGACCTGTTCCAGGAACACACCGCCTACGCCACGGACGTCGCGGCTGCGTTGAACCAGGTGCACTGGATGACCGAGGTCATCCTCTTCGGGGACGACTACATCCACTGCGGCTTCCCCATGGAAGAGGCGGAATTCGAGGTGGAGCGGCTCTGCTACCGCAGCGGCAGGTCAGGAAGCACGCTCAGCGCCGTGTCCCTCCCCACCCGGGTCCTGCGCTGCCACTGCGGATTCCAGCTGGAGGTGCCGGAATAGCTACAGGGCGTGCTAGAGCTCCAGGGTCACGGGAGCTGCGGCCGTCAGTACCGTGGTGAGTTCGTCCTGGGTCAGGTTGGCCGCCGTGCAAAGTTCATGGTCCGCTACTCCGGCTGCCGAGGCTTTGCGCACCGCCTGCCGCAGGGACTCCTGGGCGGTATCCAGTTCCCACTGCATGCTCTCGAGGCGGGAGCTGGTGCGCCACACCTCGGCCAGTACATCCTCTTCCTCGACGGGGGCTATTGCCAGCGAGAGATGCGGTTCGAGCTCTGGCGCCAGGGGCCCGGCTGCGAGGGGCCCCGCCAGCCCCGCCGCGGCGGCGAACGCCTGGGCCGGTTCCACGGCATCCTGCACGGCGTCAATCTCAGGTACGGAAACAGTAAGCTGGGGGCCCATGGGGTCACTGGCCGTCTGCGTCATGGCAAAACTCCTTTAGCGGGCTTACTACTAGTTCCGAAAGTATCTAGATTAGCGTACTAAACGCCTCAGTAGATCGCCAACGACGCCAATGCTTATCCGAAGCGGCCGGAAACGTAGTCCTCGGTGGCCTTCTGCACGGGGTTGCTGAAGATGGTGTGGGTATCGCCGTACTCAATCAGCTTGCCCGGCTTGCCGGTTCCCGCGATGTTGAAGAACGCCGTCTTGTCGGACACACGCGCGGCCTGCTGCATGTTGTGGGTCACGATCACCACGGTGTACTGGTCCTTGAGCTCGTTGATGAGGTCCTCGATGGCGAGGGTGGAGATGGGGTCCAGGGCGGAGCAGGGCTCATCCATGAGGATCACCTGCGGCTCCACGGCGATGGCGCGGGCAATGCAGAGGCGCTGCTGCTGGCCGCCGGAGAGGCCGGAGCCGGGCTTCTCCAGCCGGTCCTTGACCTCGTTCCAGAGGTTGGCGCCCTTGAGCGAGCGTTCCACCAGGACGTCGGCCTCGCCCTTGGAGATCTTCTTGTTGTTCAGCTTCACGCCTGCCAGCACGTTGTCCCGGATGGACATGGTGGGGAACGGGTTGGGCCGCTGGAAGACCATGCCGATCTGCGAGCGCACGGTGACAGGGTCCACGCCGGGGCCGTAGAGGTTGTCGCCGTCCAGCAGGACCTCGCCCTCGACGCGGGCGCCGGGGATGACCTCGTGCATGCGGTTCAGGGTGCGGAGGAAGGTGGACTTTCCGCAGCCGGAGGGGCCGATAAACGCGGTGACGGACTTGGCTTCGATGTTGATGCTGACGTCCTCAACGGCGAGGAAATCGCCGTAGTACACGTTCAGGTCCTTGACGTCGATGCGCTTAGACATGGTGTTCCTTCACTTACTGGGTATGGATTGAAGTCTAGGATCCGCCGCGGTGTGGCGGAAGATGCGGCAGGTCTGGCTACCGGCCCGTTTTGGGGGCGAAGATCCTGGCGATCAGGCGCGCCACCAGGTTCAGGACCATCACCAGGATGATCAGCACCAGCGCCGCACCCCAGGCCCGCTGTGAGGACGGGTCCGGGTTGGAGGGGGAGGTGGGGTTGAGGATCTGGGTGTAGATGAACGTGGGAAGCGAGGCCATCCAGCCGCCGAACACGTTGGAGTTGATGCTGGTGGCAAAGCCGGCGGTGACCAGGATGGGCGCCGTCTCACCGATGACCCGGGCAATAGCCAGGGTGACGCCGGACGCGATGCCCGAGATCGCCGTCGGGATAACCACCTTGAGGATGGTCCGCCACTTGCGCACGCCCAGGGCGTAGGCGGCCTCGCGGAGCTCGTTGGGGACAATCTTGAGCATTTCCTCGCTGGAGCGGACCACCACGGGGATCATCAGCACGGAAAGCGCGACGGCGGCCACTGCACCGGTCTTGGTGCCCGGGCCAACCACAGCGAAGAAGAACGCGGCCGCGAACAGGCCGGCCACGATGGAGGGGATGCCGGTCATGACGTCCACGAAGAACGTGATGGCTTTGGCCAGGCGGCCGTCGTGGCCGTACTCCACCAGGTAGATGGCCGTGAGCAGGCCCACGGGAACGGAGATGACGGTGGCCAGCAGCGTGATCTGCACGGTGCCCAGGAGGGCGTGGTAGATGCCGCCCATCACCGGGCCGCCGCTTTCCACGGCCTTGTTGTCGAAGGCGCCGGTGACCCCGTTCATGGAGGTGGTGAGGAATCCGGGGTCGATCAGTCCGGGTATGCCGTTGACCAGCACGGTCCAGATCACCGAAACGAGGGGCAGCAGCGCCACCAGGAACGAGCCGACCACCAGGCAGGTGGCCAGCTTGTCCTTGGCCCTGCGGGAGCCTTCCACGGCGGCGCTCCAGGAAACCAGGCCAACGGCGAAGAGAATCGCGGAGACCAGGCCCCAGCCGAACGCGTTGAAGCCGATCAGGGCGAGGATGGCGGCCCCGACGATCAGGGCTCCAACGAGCACCGCATAGGGTGCATATTTGGGCAGCTGGCCCTTGGTGAGGGCCGACCGCTTGCTGCGGACCGGAGTAAGCGTGGAGGTCATTTAGTTGGCTCCCGAGAATTCTTTGTGCCGGGTGATGACCCAGCGCGCGATCATGTTCACGCCAAGGGTGATGATGAACAGCACCAGGCCGGCGGCGATCAGGGTGCTGACCTTGAGGCCGCTGGCTTCGGGGAAGTTCAGGGCGATCTCGGCGGCGATGGTCTGGTTTCCGGACTGGATCAGGCTGGCAGTCAGGGCACCCGAGGAGAGCACCAGGGCAACGGCCATGGTCTCGCCGAGCGCACGGCCCAGGCCCAGCATGATGGCGCTGATGATGCCCGGGCGGGCAAAGGGCAGCACGGCCATCCTGATCATTTCCCAGCGGGTTGCACCCAGCGCCAGCGCAGCTTCCTCATGCAGCTTGGGGGTCTGCAGGAAGATCTCGCGGGACAGCGACGTGATGATGGGCAGGACCATGACGGCGAGGACGATGCCCGCGGTGAGGATGGTCTTCCCGGTGGTGGAGGCAGGGCCCTGGAAGATGGGGAGCCAGCCCATGTTTGCCGCGAGCCAGCCATAGGCGGGGGAGATCTCCTTGGCAAGGAAAGCCGCGCCCCAGGCGCCGTAGACCACGGAGGGGATGGCGGCGAGCAGGTCCACCACGTAGCCGAGGCCGGAAGCCAGGCGGCGGGGTGCGAAGTGGGAGATGAACAGCGCCACGCCGATGGCGATGGGGGTGGCGATCACCAGCGCGATGGCCGCGGCGATCAGGGTGCCGACCACGATGGGCCAGATGTAGGCGAAGAAGCCCTGCCCGCCCTGGATTTTGTCCGCGGGCGCGGTCAGCGCGGGAATTGCCTGGACTACCAGAAAGAGTGCGACGCCGAAGAGGACGGCGAGGATCAGGCACCCGGCGGCGAGCGTGGCACCGGAGAAGACTTTGTCCCCGGCGCGCCCGGCGCCTTGGGAACTGGTCAGGGAGGTGGCGGTCATGCGACGGCCCTTCGATTCGTTGCTGGATTAAGGAAGCGGGGTGCAAAGCCAAGTTCCCCGCACTGCCGTCCGGCAGGCGGGGAACCCGGTTTTACAGCGCTGGCTAGGACTTGACCTTGATCGAGTCGATGGCCTTGGCGGCCTTGGCTGCGAGGTCGGAGGACAGCGGGGCGGACTTGGCCGATTCTGCTGCGGCCTTCTGGCCTTCGTCGGAAACTACGTAGTGCTCGAAGGCCTTGACCAGGTCAACGGTCTCCTGCTTGTCGTAGGTGGTGCACAGGACGTGGAAGGACACCAGGACGATCGGGTAGGCCCCGGCGATGGTGGTCTTGCGGTCCAGCTTGATGGAGAGGTCGTTGGCGGCGCGGCCTTCGACGGGCTGGCCGGCATCGACTGCCTTGGCAGCAGCGTCGGCGGAGATCTTGGTGAAGGAATCGCCCACCTTGATCTGGGCCACGCCCAGCTTGCCGCTGACGGCGGAGTCGTCGGCGTAGGTCACGGCGCCGGGAGTGTCAGTGACGGTCTTGACCACGCCGGAGGTGCCCTTGGCGTTTTCGCCCTGGAGGCTGGCGGGCCAGATGCCGGCGGACTTGTCAGTCCACACGTCGGACGCGGCAGCGGTCAGGTAGTCAGTGAAGTTCTGCGTGGTGCCGGAGTCGTCGGAACGGTTCACCGGGGTAACCTTCAGGTCCGGCAGCGTAACGCCGGCGTTCAGGGCAGCGATGGCGGGGTCGTTCCACTTGGCGATCTGGCCGCGGAAGATCTTGGCCACGGTGGTGGCGTCCAGCTTCAGGTCGGTGACGCCGGGAACGTTGAAGGCCACGGCGATCGGGGAGATGTAGACGGGGACGTTGATGGCGCCGTCGGGTCCGCACACGGACTTGGACGAGGCGTACTCGTCATCCTTCAGGTAGGCGTCCGAGCCTGCGAACTGGGCCGAGCCGTCCAGGATTGCCTTGCGGCCCGCGCCGGAGCCGTCCGGGGAGTACTGCACGCTGGCGCCGGAGTTGGCGGAGGCGAAGTTGGTCTTCCAGGCGTCCATGGCTGCGCCCTGGGCGGAGGAACCAATGCCGGTCAGCGTGCCGGTGACCTTGGGGCCGGAGGCGGACTGGGAGCCGGCAGGCGCGGTGCCCGTGGCGTTGTCTGAACCGCAGGCGGTAAGCGCGAGTGCGCCGGCTGCGATAACAGCGATAGCCGCGTGGCGGCCGAAGCGGAGTGCCTTCACTAGATGTACCCCTTCCAGGGTTATTCAGGTGCGGGACAGGGACGGAGAACCCTGCTGCGCGATGCGTACGTTTTGTACCTTCAAGTAAGTTATGGGCCGCAGGTAACGGGATGGGCTGTCCAAAGTGAACGGAGGATTAACGACGGCGGGATTTTGGCTGACAAATGCCGGGTCACCATTGCGCAGATCACATGCGCGGCCGTAGTGCACCTGCGCAGGGCGGCGGAGCGGCACTGAATAGTATTGGACCCATGGCCATCCCAGCAGGACTCTCATCAACCAAGCGGTTCCTGCGCAGCCGGGTCCGGACCGGGCTGATCCGCAGCCGCAACTCGTTTGTCCCTGCCATCCAGATGACCGTCTGCGCCGTGGGCGCGTACGCCTTCGCGGAGTACATCCTGGGCCACACCGGGCCGCTCTTCGCCGCCACCTCGTCCCTGATCGCTCTGGGGTTTTCCCGGGAACCCCGGTTGCGTCGGGTGATGGAAGTAGGCCTGGGCTGCACCCTGGGCATAGTGGTCGGTGATCTGCTCCTGCATTGGCTTGGCGGCGACATCTGGGTGGCCGCCGTCGTGCTCCTCTTTTCCATCCTGCTGGCCCGGTTCCTGGACAGCGGAAACATCTTCACCACCCAGCTGGCGCTGCAGTCGCTGCTGGTGGTGCTGCTCCCGGCACCCTCCGGTGGCCCGTTCACCCGCAGTATCGATGCGGTGGTGGGCGGCATGTTCGCCTTGCTGGTGACCATCCTGGTGCCCAAGGATCCCCGCCAGGAGCCGCGCCGGGATGTGCAGAAGCTGCTGCATGAACTGGCGGAGGTACTGCGGGAATGTGCCGGGGCGCTGGCCAACAGTGACTCCACGCAGGCCTGGCACGCCCTGATCCGCGGCCGGAACTGCCAGCCCCTCGTTGATGCCATGCGCCAGTCCCTGCGCGCGTCCGGCGAGGTGGCCACCCTGGCCCCCGCCTACCGCCGGCACCGCGATGAACTGGACAGGCTGAAGCAGTCCCTGGATTTCATCGACCTTGCCCTGAGGAACAGCCGGGTGTTCGCCCGGCGGCTGACCAGCGCCATCAACCACACGGCGCTCTCGGACGAGGCGACGGACAGCATCGCCGGCGTGCTCCAGGAGACGGCCGCCGCCATCGACGAGCTGTCGCTGGGGCTCGCGGAAACGCACGAAGGAGTCCGCCGCGCCCACCTGCGCACTGCCCGTCGGGACCTGAGCGAGATCGCCCTTCGCCTGCATCCGAAGCTGCTGGAGGTCCAGCGGCTGGAAGGCGAAACCGTGGTCATGCTGTTCCGGCCGCTGATGGTGGACCTGCTGGAAGCCACCGGCATGGACGCCGCCGAGGCCAGGGACGTCCTGCCCGCGTTGTAGTGTCAGTGCCCGCCAGTAGGGTTGAAGGCATGGCAACAAAGACATCCCGGGCGTCCAAGGCGCCCGCGTACAAATGCGCCGAATGCGGCTGGACCACCGCCAAGTGGGTGGGCCGCTGCGGCGAGTGCCAGGCCTGGGGCACGGTTGAGGAAACGGGCACGGCCGTGGCGCGGACGACCGCTGCTACGACAGTCGTGGAGCCGGCGCGCCGGATTGCCGATGTCGACGCCACCACGGCGGCTTTCCTGCCCACCGGCGTGGACGAACTGGACCGGGTACTGGGCGGCGGCCTGGTTCCGGGCGCCGTCATCCTGCTGGCAGGCGAACCCGGCGTCGGAAAATCCACGCTGCTGCTGGACGTGGCCGCCAAGTTTGCCCGGACTGCCCAGGATGTCCTGTACGTGACCGGCGAAGAGTCGGCTGCCCAGGTGAAGCTGCGCGCCGAGCGGATCGACGCCGTCGCCGAATCCCTGTACTTGTCGGCGGAGACGGACCTCGGGCAAGCCCTGGGCCAGGTGGAAAAGATCGAGCCGCGGCTGCTGATCGTGGACTCCGTGCAGACCCTCAGCAGCGCCGACGTCGACGGGAGCGCGGGAGGCGTGTCCCAGGTGCGCGAGGTGGCGGCCTCGATCATTGCTGCAGCCAAACGGCGGAACATGACCACGCTGCTGGTTGGGCATGTCACCAAGGACGGTTCCATCGCCGGGCCCCGCCTGCTGGAACACCTGGTGGACGTGGTGTGCCAGTTCGAGGGTGAGCGGCACTCCCGGCTGCGGCTCCTGCGTGCAGTGAAGAACAGGTACGGGCCCACCGACGACGTCGGGTGCTTCGACCTCAATGAGAACGGCATCGAGGGCCTGGCCGATCCGTCCGGCCTGTTCGTCAGCCGCACCAAGGACCCGGTGTCCGGGACCTGCATCACGGTCACCATGGAGGGCCGCCGTCCCCTGCTGGCGGAGGTGCAGTCGCTGCTCGCCGAGAGCCCCAACTCGCAGCCGCGCCGGGCCACCAGCGGCCTGGACAGCTCGCGGGTGTCCATGCTGCTGGCCGTGCTGCAGCAGCGTGCGGGCACTCTGCTGCACAAGGATGACTCCTACGTTGCCACCGTGGGCGGGGTGAAGCTCAGTGAACCGGCCACGGACCTTGCCGTGGCCCTTGCGGTGGCCTCTGCCAAGGCCCGCAAGCCGTTGCCCATCCGCCTGATTGCCTTTGGCGAGGTAGGCCTGGCCGGCGAGGTCCGGCCCGTTCCGGGGATCAACCAGCGCATCCAGGAGGCCCACCGGCTGGGCTTCACGCACGCCGTGGTGCCTGCCAGCCACACCGGGCCCGGGCCAGTGCCGGCCGGATTCTCGGTACGGGAAGTGGAGCACCTCACGGAGGCGCTCAGCCTGTTGATCGGCTAGCAGCCGGGGTCCGTCCGGCTTGCGGCCCTGGCGGCTGCCCGCGTTCCTGGCAGGTACTCTAAGTGCAGAACCTTCAGGCAGACGGAGGTCGTTGATTTCTGTGCTGGGGGAAGCTTGGTAATCCAGGAACAGCAGGGCGCCGCAGACGCTGCCGGCCACGCACGAAGGGCGCCCATGCAGCCTGTTGTATCGGACCGTCTGGATGGTCTTTTGGGGGGCCTCAGTGCGCGCAAACGCGTAGCCGTGTGCCAGCTGCCGGTCTCGGTGACTGTTGGGCTGGTGGTGCTTGCCGCTGCTGCCTTCAGCCCGGAGACGCTGGCCAGCAACCTGTTCATGGCGGCCCTGCTGTTCCATGTGGCCATCGCCGCGGCCTGCGTGGCCGTCCCGTGGGGCAGGCTCCCGGCCAGCGCGTTTGCCGTTATTCCGCTCCTGGACTGCCTGGCCATCGGGTTCACGCGTGAGGCGGGAGGCCCGGCCTTCAGTGTCCTGAGCTTGACGCTGCTCTTCCCCGTCATTTGGCTTTCGGCGCAGGTCCGGCCGTTCATGCCCGTTCTGGCCATTGCGGGGACCGTCCTCAGTACGGTGGCCCCCTCCGTCCTCCAGGGCTCGGTGCCGGCGGGCGGATCAATGATCCGTGTCCTCATCCTCCCGCTGGTGATGACCGTCGTCGCGGTCAGCGCCCACGTGGTGGCCACCACCATCCGCCGGCACCGCGCGCGGATTGTCCAGAATGAGCAGGACCTGGCCCGCACCCTGGACGAAAGCATCCGCCGGCAGGGCCTGCTCGACGCCGTACTGAAGGCCGTGGGCGTGGGCGTGTGGGTGGTGGACGCCCGGGGCCGCACCGTGCTGGCAAACAAGGCCATGCGCACGGACCCTGCCCTGGCCGGCGTCGTGGATCCTGCCGGTGCGCCGGGCCTGCTGATGGCGGACCGCTGCACCCCCGTACCGCCGGCCCTTCTTCCTGCAGCCCGGGCCGCGGAAGGGGACGCCTTTGCGGATGAGCTGTATTGGGCCGGCCCTCCGGAACGGCAGCATGCCTATTCCGTGAGCTCGCACGGTTTCCCGCCGGCCGGGGGCCAGGAAGCCGGCGCGGTCATCACCTTTGTGGACGTCACCACCCTGGTGAGTGCCCTGGCGGCCAAGGACGACTTTGTTGCCACTGTCTCGCACGAGCTGCGGACACCGTTGACCTCCATTCTGGGCTACCTGGAACTGGTCCTGGACGAACCCGATCACGAGGACATCAGGGAGGAGCTCCAGGTGGTGCGCCGGAACGCGGAGCACCTGCTGAGCCTGGTCAATGACCTCATCGCCGTGGCTTCGGAGCGGGTTGACCTTTCGCTTGAGGAGGCGGACCTGGCCCGGCTGCTGGCACTCGAGGTTGATGCCGCCCAGCCCAAGGCCGCCGGCAACGGGCTCCAGCTGGTGCTTGAAGCGGAGGAGCCGCTCCCTGCCAGGGTGGACCCGCAGCGGATCAGCCAGGTGTTCCGGAACCTGCTCTCGAATGCCATCAAGTACTCCCCCAACGGTGGCATCATCACGGCCCGTGCCGTCAGCACCGACTCGGGCATGGCCTGCTCCATCACCGATACCGGGCTGGGGATGACGGCTGAAGAGCAGGAACAGGCGTTCACCAAGTTCTTCCGTTCGGCGCGGTCACGCGAAACCGCCATCCCGGGCGCCGGCCTGGGACTGCCCGTCAGCAAGACCATCGTTGAAGGCCACGGGGGTTCCATCAGCCTGGACAGCGAGCCCGGTGTGGGCACCACGGCAACGTTCATCCTGCCGCACGCCTAGCGGCCCGGAACCCTGCCCGCCGGAGCCGGCAAAGGGTTGCAGGCAGGCAAGTCAGGACGCGGCGCCGGCCAGCCAACTGGAAACGTCGCTGCGCAGCACCAGCAGTGGGCCGCCGGTGGCGCTGACGTTGCCGTTTGCCACGTAGTACCCCCGGCCAGAGCCTGTTCCCCCGGCCGCGCGGTCCAGCGCATCCACCAGATGCCGCGGCAGGTGGCCCTGGGGGCCAAGGCTGCGGAGCTCCTCCACTTCTTCCGCCGTGAGTCGTCCCAAAACCTCAGCAATGTTGGCCACGAGTGCTCCCTTCGAGCGGAGTGCCTGGCAGAGTGCCTGAAGGAATAACCTAGAGCAGCGCCGTGAACTCCACGTTAACGGCGGACGGCAACTGCACTTTTCTGAAGATCCGGAGACCCAATGCCCATTCGAAGCGCAGGCATCCTGTTGTACCAGCAGGACCCCGCCACCCCCGAGGGCGCCCGGAATGGGTTGCAGGTGTGGATCGCCCACATGGGCGGCCCCTTTTGGGCCCGCAAGGACACGCACGCCTGGTCCATTCCCAAGGGTGAGTATGCCGACGGCGAGGATCCGCTGGCCGCAGCGCTGCGGGAGTTTGCAGAGGAGATGGGGACCGCGGCCCCGGAGGCCGACTACCGGCTGCTGGGCGAGTTCCGGCAGTCCTCGGGAAAGCTCGTTACGGCCTATGCCGCCGAGGCCGGGTTCTCCCCTGAGGTGATCACCAGCAACACGTTCCCGCTGGAATGGCCCAAGGGGTCCGGCAAAATCCAGCACTATCCCGAAATTGACGACGCCCGCTGGTTCCCGGCGCAGGAGGCCCGGACCAAGCTCGTGAAGGGCCAGCTGCCTATCCTCGATGCACTGGTTGAGGGCTTGGCAGGCAGGTAGCAGGCCTGCCTGCCAAGCCAGGCAGGGGCGGCGGCTAGAACGGCGACCGCCGCGAACAACGCACGGCAACCGGTCCCAAACGAGCCAAACCGGTCGTGCACGCCACCGCCCCGAATCAGCTGTGGAGCTGGGACATCACGATGCTCCACGGCCCGGGGAAACACACCTACCGGCTCTACACGATGTTGGACGTGTTCTCCCGCAAGGTCGTTGGGCACCGGGTCGAACACACCGAAACCGCGTCCCTGGCCGCGGCACTGATCAACGACGCGGTCACCGCGAACCGGCAGCGCCCAGAGGTGCTTCATGCCGATAACGGGGCACCCATGAGGGCCGGCAGCACCCTTCAGCTGGCCCAGTCCCTGGGCATCACTCTGTCCTACTCCCGGCCAAGGGTCTCGGACGACAATCCCTACTCCGAATCACTGTTCAAGACCGTGAAATACGACCTGGACTTTCCGCGCCGCTTCCGCGACATCCAGCACGCCCGGGACTACATGGCGGCTTGCTTCGCCAACTACAACGCCAACCACCGCCACAGCGGTTTGAACTACTACACCCCGGACCTCGTCCACAAAGGGCGCGGGAACCAAGCACGCCTACAACGGCAAGCCACCCTCGACGCGATCTATGCACGCCATCCGCAGAGATACCGCAACAAACCCACCGCACCAGCTGTGCCCTCTCAGGCCGGCATCAACCACAAAACCACCCCGCTGTCACAGACAGCTTGATATATACCGCCGTTCCGGCGATCGCGCACCGTTCAGGCGTTTTCGGTGTTTGCCTAGGCGCCGGCGAGCACCAGGGCAACACTGTGGCCGCCAAAACCGAACGCGTTGACCAGGCCGGCTCGCGGGGATCCGGCAGCCAGGGCCAGGGAGTTTCCGGTTACGACGTTGAGGTCCACTTCCGGGTCCAGCGACTCCACGTTCAGCGTCCCTGGCAGCTGTCCGGTGCGCAGGGCTTCGAGGACCACGACGGCGGCCAGCGCACCGGCGCCGCCCAGCAGGTGTCCGGTGTGCCCCTTCGTGGACGTCACCGGCACGGAGGCGCCGAAGACGGCATTGATCGCCTGGCCTTCCAGCCGGTCGCCCACCGGGGTGGACGTGGCGTGTGCGTGCACGAAGCCAATGTCCGCCGGCTGCATGCCTGCCGCATCCAGGGCCTTCTGCATGACGCGGCGCTGCATGGCGGGATCTGCGGCCACGATGTCGTTGGCATCTGAGGTAACCGCTCCGCCGGCCACGGCCCCAAGGACGGCGGCGCCGCGGGCACGGGCGTGCTCCTCACTCTCCAGCACCACCACCCCGGCGCCCTCGGCGAGCACAAAGCCGTCCCGGCCGCCGTCGAACGGGCGCGAGGCCCGCTGCGGGTCATCCGAGCGGGTGGACAGGGCCCGGATCTGGGCGAAGCCGCTGATCACCAGGTCGTTGACGGAGGCGTCCACACCGCCGGCAATCACGACGTCGGCGGCGCCGGAGCGGATCAGCTCGGCTGCCTGGACAATCGCCTCGGCCCCGGAGGCGCAGGCGCTGACAGGCGTCCGGGCGCCGCCGCGCGCGCCAAGGTCGATGGACACCCACGCGGCCGGGCCGTTCACCATCAGCCGGGTCAGGATATGGGGCGACACCTTGCGCGGACCTGACTGGTTCAGTGTCCGGTCCTGCTCGATGGTGGAACCCAGTCCGCCGTAAGCTGACCCGATCACCACCGCGAACCGTTCGGGGTCCACGTCGGGGCTGCCCGCCTGGGTCCAGGCCTCCCGGGCAGCAACCAGGGCAAGCTGGCCGCAGCGGTCCATCCGCTTCATTTCGCGGGTGCTGAGGTGCTCCGAGAGGTCGGTGGTGATTTGGCCGGCCATCTGGACCGGCAGCTGTTCCGCCCAGTCCTGGTCCAGCGCGGTGATTCCGGAGCGGCCGTCAAGCAGGGCTTCCCAGGTTTCCTTGACCGTGGACCCAAGGGGGTTGATGGTTCCGGCGCCGGTGACTACGGCGCGGGGTGCAGGAGTTTCCACAAGTGCCTTACTTCGCCGGGTTGTGCGTGCCGATGGTCAGCAGCGTTAGGTCAGGGTGGTTCTTCTCGATCCGGCGGAGCGCCCAGACGTCGTTGAACAAGGCGAGGTATTCGCCGTCGGACCGCAAAAGCACCTCAGCGCCCGGCACGTTTGCCAGCGCGGGCATGGCATCCGCCGTCGAAATCCTGGCCAGCGAGTAGGGCAGGCGCTCCAGCCGCATGGGGGCGCTGAAGTCATGCGCCATCCGGTCCTCCACCACCTCGAACTGCATGGGCCCGACGGCGGCAAGCACCGGCGCCTGGTCTCCGCGGAGGTCGGAGCGGAGCAGCTGGATGACGCCCTCGTGCTCGAGCTGCTCGATGCCGCGGCGGAACTGCTTGAACTTGCTGGGGTCCTTGGACCGGGCCACCTGGAAGTGTTCGGGCGCGAACAGCGGGATGGCCGGGAATTCCACCGGGTTCTCCAGGAAAAGGCTGTCGCCGACGCGCAGCGAGGAGGCGTTGACCAGCCCCACCACGTCCCCGGGGTAGGCCTCGTCGATGACTTCACGTTCGCGGCCGAACACCTGCTGGGCGTACTTGGTGGCGAAGGACTTGCCGGTGCGGGTCTGGGTGACCACCATGCCGCGCTCGAAGACGCCGGAGCACACGCGGATGAAGGCCACGTGGTCGCGGTGTGCCTTGTTCATGCCCGCCTGCACCTTGAACACGAAGCCGGAGAACGGCGATTCAACCGGTCGCGGGTTGCCGTCGATGTCCGGGCGGGGCGCGGCCGGCGGGGCAAAGTCCACCAGTGCGTCGAGCAGTTCCTTCACGCCGAAGTTCAGCGCTGCCGAGCTGAACAGGATGGGGGTGGCCTTTCCGCCGTGGAAGGCCTCGACGTCGAAGTCAAGGTTGGACTCGATCACCAGGCCTGCTTCGTCGACGGCGTCGGACCAGTTGCTGCCCTGGTCTTCGGCTGCTTCCTCGGGGCTGAAGTACTCGGTGATGGCGATCTGGGCTCCGGCGTTGTTGCGCTGGAACCGGGCGAAGCGGTCGTTGCGGAGGTCCCAGACGCCGCGGAAGTCGCCGGAGATGCCCACGGCCCAGGTCAGCGGCATGGGCTGCAGGCCGGTGCGTTCAGTGATTTCGTCCATCAGGGCCAGGGCGTCCAGGCCGGGCCGGTCCCATTTGTTGATGACGGTGATGATGGGCAGGTTCCGCTGCTTGCAGACCTCGAAGAGCTTCATGGTCTGGGTTTCCAGGCCCTTGGCGGCGTCCACCAGCATGACGGCGCAGTCGACGGCGGCGAGCACGCGGTAGGTGTCTTCCGAGAAGTCGGCGTGGCCGGGGGTGTCAAGCAGGTTGATGACAGTGTCCCGGTAGGAGAACTGCAGTGCGGCGGAGCTGATGGAGATACCGCGGTCCTTCTCCATCTGCATCCAGTCCGAGACCGTTTCCTTGCGGTTGGCCTTACCGCTGGAGGCGCCCGCGGTACCGATCACCTTCGCGTGCAGGGCCAGCGCCTCCGTCAGCGTGGACTTACCGGCGTCGGGGTGGGAAATGACGGCGAAGGTCCTGCGGCGGCCCGCCTCCTTGTGAATCTCGGAGATCCGGGCGGGGGTCAGGACATCTTGGGACACGGTGCTACTTTCGCTGCGGTTGTGGCTGCCCAGGGCCTTTCGGGTTCTGCACTGCGGCTCAAGGGCGGGAATGTCATTGGCAAACGGCCAAAGTACAAGTTTATCGCAGGCCCGCAAACCGGTACCGGCTGCGCTTAACGCGGGCGAAACCGGACGTTCAAAGCCTCGAAATGCCGGGCCGTTAGCTTGGGGCGCATGATGCATGGCGCCATATTCCCGGGCAACCCCTTCTTCGATCCGCTCGCCACCAATCTGGCCGCGGGCCCCGTGGGTGCGGGTACTGTTGGTGCGGCCACTCAGGGGCCCGCCGCTGCCCTCCCGTCGGCCCCGCAGCGAAAACGGGGCGTCCAGACGGCGGCCGAGCACAAAGCGCTGCGGGCGGCGTCCCTCTCAAAGGTCAGCCGGGATTTGGAGCGGATGCTCCGGGACCGCAAGCGCTGACATTTACCGGCCACCCCGCAGGACCGGCATGATGTGCTTATGCGCAGCATCGAACTGGTCTTTGATGACAGCACCGACGCCCTCATCCGGGCCGATTGGGCAAGGCTCGAGGCCGCCGGCCTCCCAAGCCTGGCCGCGCACACCTCCCCCAGCAACAGCCCGCACGTCACGATGGCCGCAGGCATGGACCTGGAGTCCAGCCAGGAAGGGCCCTGGGCGGCACTGCCCCTGGACATAGCGTTCTCCGGCGCCTTCGTTTTTCCGGCCGGTCCGGGCAAATATGTGCTGGCACGCGCGGTCCTGCCGACCGCTCCCCTGCTGGACCTGCACCGGCGCCTGCACCAGGGTCTTTCCGGTGCGCAGCCGCTGACCCTGCCGGGCGCCTGGACACCGCACGTCACCATCTCCCGCCGCATACCGGGCCACCAGCTGGGAATGGCCATGGACCTGCTGGACCTGCGGATCGGTGGCCGATGCGCGGCGGCCCGGCTGTGGGACAGCAGCACTAAAACGGTGGCGCCGCTGGCTGGGCCCGCCTGAGCGGACGTAGCACCTGCGCGCCGGAAACAGTGAAAAGTACCCTCCGGGTGCGGGGTCCAGACCGCACTTTCCCTGTCGTCCGGCCCACCCCCTAATGAGGCACTTTGGGGCTTGTCCGTGCGGAACTTGGGCTTCTTACCCCTATCATTGAGCTTGCGGGAACCAGAGCACTTTTTGGTCCTGCCGGACAACTGCAGATGCCGGCATTCCTGCGGGCGGCGGTCCGCACCTTTGAAGGGAAACACCTATGGCGCGGAGCCCCGAAGAATCGCTGAGGGCCACTCTGGGCCGGGTTGCACCCGGAACCCCCCTCCGCGACGGCCTGGAACGGATCCTCCGCGGGCGCACCGGCGCCCTGATCGTCCTGGGCTCCGACCGCACCATCGATTCCATTTGCTCAGGCGGCTTCGATATCGGCATTGAGTTTTCTCCCACCCGCCTGCGGGAACTGGCGAAGATGGACGGTGCCATCATCTGCGACAAGGACGCCGGCAATATCCTGCGGGCAGCCGTCCAACTGGTTCCGGACTCAAGCATCGAAACCCAGGAGTCAGGCACCCGCCACCGCACCGCGGAACGGGTGGCCAAGCAGACCGGAGTCCCCGTCATCTCCGTCAGCCAGTCCATGCAGATCATCGCCCTGTACGTCAACGGCTTGAGGCACGTCCTGGAGGGCTCGGAGAACGTCCTGGCCCGCGCCAACCAGGCCCTCGCCACCCTGGAGCGGTACCGCGCCCGGCTCGACCAGGTCACCAGTTCGCTGTCCGCGCTGGAAATAGAGGCGATGGTGACAGTGCGGGACGTTGCCGTCACCCTTCAGCGGCAGGAAATGGTCCGCCGCATCTCAGAGGAAATTTCACAGTATGTCCTGGAACTGGGCGAGGACGGCCGGCTCCTCTCCCTCCAGCTCGACGAACTCACCGTGGGAAGGGGTCCCGGCAGCGACGTGATCATCCGCGACTACGCCAGCCCCAACGCCTCCGCGGATGACATCGACAAAGCCGTCCACGAACTGGTCAACCTTGGCCCCACGGAACTGATCGACCTGGGCAAGATCGCGGCGATCGTTGGTTTCGCAGGCGGGGAAGCCAACCTCGACGCAGTGGTCCAGCCCCGCGGCTACCGGCTGCTGTCCGGCCTGAAGGCAGTTCCCAAGGCCGTGGCCGACCGCCTGGTGGACCATTTCGGTGGCCTGCAGTTCCTGATGGCCGCCACCATCGACGACCTCATGACCGTCGACGGGATCGGCGACCAGCGCGCCCGCACTGTCCGCGAAGGCCTCAGCCGCATGGCAGAGGCCAGCCTCCTGGACCGCTTCCTCTAGAAACCCGGATAACACCCATCGATTGCTCCCCACCGGCTCCCAGCCCTCGCAAGCTCGGGCCGGGGCCCTCGCCGGCGTGGGCCCAAGCGCCGTTTTGAGCGCTGAAAACGGCAGTTACGGAGCAATCGATGAAGAGGCAGCTCAGTTCAGCTGGAAGACGGCCTTGGGACTGGCCCGCGAACCGAGTTTCGCGGTGAAGATGTAATACGCCCCGCCGCCACCGGGCGCCGCGGCCACGGCTTTGCAGCCGTCGGCGCTGCGGTTCCTGCCCCATGGGAAGTTGGCGGTCTCACTGGCGCCCGGCGCAATCACCTTCACCAGGTCCTCGCTCGAGGCCTGGCAGTCCTTCGAAGAGAAGATCCGGTCAGCGCCGCTGGTCACCAGGAACTCCATCTGTGAGGTTCCGATGTTGACCTCGCAGGGGACGGTGCCGCCGTTGGTCACTTTCAGGGTGAGTAGCGGGTTTTCGCCCGGGCCGTAGGCGGGCTTGTCGGTGGCGGCCGTGACGGTCACCAGGTTCTGGTTGCAGGTGGGGGTGGCCGCCGCAGTGGGCGTCGGTGTGGCGGACGGAGATGCCGTTGCCGAAGCTGCAGGGGCAGCCGCGGCGGCGGAATCGGTGGAGGAAGGCTGGGTGGACGAGGCCTGCTGCGAACCGCCGCGGAAGGCACCGGCCAGCGCGAAACCGCTGACCACCAGCACGATCGCCAGCAGGAGCGCACCGCCAACCACCAGGCGCCGCCGCCGGTACACGGCGGCACTCGGTTTCCGGACGCTGCTGGAACCCGCTGCGGTGCCGCGCGCTGATGAATTGCCTTGCCTGCCCATCCTCCTAGGCTAGGGAAACCCACCGGATCTGCACTGCCACCACGCCGCCGCATCCGCATCGCTCTGGTCACAACCGGTTTGCCGCCCGCCCGAACCCATCCACTACAGTGTTGGCATCGACACTCAAACCTCCCCCATCACCCCTGCCCGGGCGGACAATGCAGAACTCGACCTGCTCCACCCCCGGATCAACGAGTGGTTCGCCGGCATTGCCCGCGATTTGCCTTGGCGTGAACCCGGCTGCTCCCCGTGGGGCGTCCTGGTCAGCGAAATCATGCTGCAGCAAACCCCGGTGGTCCGGGTCCTCCCTGTGTGGCACGAGTGGCTCAGGCGCTGGCCCACCCCCGCCGGACTCGCGGGCGAAACTGCCGGCGAAGCCGTCCGCTCGTGGGGCCGGCTGGGTTACCCGCGCCGGGCGCTTCGGCTGCACGCCGCGGCGACGGCAATCGTGCAGGACCACGGCGGCAGGGTCCCGGACACCCACGCCGAACTGCTGGCCCTTCCCGGGGTGGGCAGCTACACCGCCGCCGCAGTGGCGGCGTTCGCGTACGGCCGCCGGGAAACGGTGGTGGACACCAACATCCGCAGGGTGCACGCCCGGCTGGTGTCCGGCACCGCGCTGCCCGCCCCGGCGCTGACGGCGGCCGAGATGCGGCTCGCCGCTGCCCTGTTGCCGGACGACGACGAAACCTCCGTGCGCTGGAACGCCGCGGTCATGGAGCTCGGGGCTTTGGTGTGCACGGCCCGGGCGCCCAAGTGTGCCGCCTGCCCGGTCAAGGACTCCTGCGCGTGGTTGGCGGCGGGTGAGCCACCGCCGTCGTACGTTCCCAAGGGGCAGGCCTGGCACGGCACCGACCGCCAGGTCCGCGGTGCCCTGCTGGCCGTGCTCCGGCTGGCGGAATCGCCGGTGCCGCCGGACATGTTCCAGCGTGAACCCGCCGACCTTGGCTTCGCCCCGGAAGGAATCGGGGTGCCGCTGGCCGCGCTGCACCGGCTCAACTCCGCGCCGGAACAGCTGGAGCGGGCGCTGGCGGGGCTGCTGGCGGACGGGCTGGCAGAGATGCACGACGGCGGTTACCAGCTTCCAGCCTGACCCGCCGGGGGTGCCCGCCCGGGATGGCATACTTCTTGGTGACCGGAACCGGGGGAAACATGAAGACCATTCTGTACATCGTGTGGGCAGTGTTCGTTGCCGGCGCGATATTTTCGCTGCTCTTCGCGGCGCGCAGGACCAGGCGCCAGCAACAACAGATGGCGTCCTGGCCGAAGGCCCAGGCCACCGTCACCGGCAGCGCTACTGGCTGGACCAGCGGCATTGGCGGCGCCAGCCGGAACCTCCGCCACTTCCCCACGTACCAGTTCACGGACCCGCGCGGAACCCTCTTCATGGGCAAGTCGGAAATCTCCGGGGTGGAACCGCCTGTGCCGGGTTCGCTGATCGAGGTGGCCTACAACGCGGCGGATCCCAATGAGTCACTCCAGGTGTCATCGGAACCGCGTACAGCCATGGGCTGCCTGATCGCGTTTTTCGCCGTCTTCGCGGTGGCGTCGTTCTGGTTCATCGGAATTTTCCCGCTGGGCTGAGTGTCCCGCGGGCGCGGTAGCCTGAAGGCATGCACAAGCCCGGGCTGCTGGTGGCGATGGTGGCGGCGGCCCTCGTGTCCGGTTGCGGGCCCACCGGCACCGCCTGCCCCGCGATTGCCCAAGCGACCGCCGTGGCCCTGACTGTCACCGCCGAATACGCGCCGAGGGTGACGGCGCTCCACCTGCAGGCCTGCCAGGACGGCACCTGCAAGGAGGCCGACGTCGAACTGCGCCCCGGCAGCTCCTCCGTCGACCAGGGGTGCACCGAAGAGGGTGCGTGCTCGGCCACCGCATCTCCCGACGGCACCAAGATCGCAGCGCTGATGCTTGAGACGCTGACGGAATCAGCCATGGAGGTCACCGCTTCCGGCACGGCATCCGACGGGACCACGCTTCCTGTCAGGACCCTGGAGTTCCGCCCGCAGGCGTTGTATCCGTTCGGTGGGCAGTGCGGGAAGTTCCTGTCGGCATCGCTCACGCTGGATGGCGGCGGGCTGCACCAGCAGCCGGCCCCCCAAAAGCCGCGGGGCTAGAAGAGCGCCGGCTGGGTGAAGTTATCGCCCTCCGGGTTACCGGGCAGCGGTCCTCCGGCCACCGGCCCGGCGCTCCAGTCGAAGCCGAGTTCGGCGAGCAGTTCCTCCACGGAGGCCTGGCCGTCCAGCACTTCGATTTCCTGGGAGTTTTCTGCAAGCGGCCGTTCCATGGCATCGAGCTTATTCGCAGGAACCGTCTGGCGGTTCAGGGCTCGCCGAAGCCGGCCTCCACCAGGCCCCCGACGTACTCCACGGCCCTTTCCGCGTCGGCGCCCCACGCTTCGACGTGCAGCACCGTACCCTTGCCTGCCCCGAGCGTCATCAAGCCGGTCATGGACGCTCCGTCCACCCCGTTGATGGTGACCTCCGCGTCAAGGGATGCCAGGCCTCCCGCCATCTTCGCAGCGGGCCGGGCGTGCATGCCGGCCTGGTTGACCAGTTCAAAATCCCCCGTGAAGTCAGGGGCGGCGCTGGCGGTAGCTTCCAGGTGCTCCGTTCCGCCGTCGGCCGGTGCCGGCTGGTTGGCGGGGCTCCCCGCTTCTTCGGCCGCCTTCCGGACCGCCTGCACGTCCGCGCCTCCCTGCGCGGCGACGGCCGCGGCCACCAGTCCCTCCACCAGCGGCGCGTCGGCAAGCAGGACGCCAGCGGGATTCTCCAGGAACTCGAGGGCCGATTCCGCGGTCATCACTGCCGATCCGAGGTCCGTCAGCACCACGGTGCCCTCCGCGCCGGCCCCACCCGACTGCCCGCTGGCTCCTTCCAGGGCGGCGAGGACCCTCTCCAGGCTGGTGCCGATCCTGCCGTCGTCGGTGCCCCCCGCTGCCAGGATCATCACGTCCGGCGCCATTTGGGCGGCAAGCTCCACGGCGCCGTCGGCAATCTTTTCGCTATGGGACACCACCACGATGCTTACGGTCACGCAGCTGCCCCAACGGCCGCGCGCAGGATCAAAGCGCTGGAGGCTGCCCCGGGGTCCCGGTGGCCCGCGCTGCGTTCGCCAAGGTAGCTGGCTCGGCCCTTCCGCGCCACCATGGGGTCTGTGGCCACCGCTCCTGCCTCGGCAGCCTCGGCGGCCGCGACCAACACGCCCAAGACGTCCGTGCTGCCGCCGTCCGCAGCGGCCCTGGCAGCATCAACTGCCGGCGTCCACGCATCCACCATGGTCTTGTCCCCGGACTCCGCCTTGCCGCGCGCCACGATCCCGTCCCGGGCGGCTTCCAGGGCGCCCGCCCAGGCGGATGCATCAATCTCTGCGGAATCACCCAGGGAGGTGGCAGCGCGAAGGAACGCGGTCCCATAAAGGGGGCCGGCGGCCCCGCCCACCTTCGACATCAGGGTCATGGCGGTCATCTTCAGCGCGGCCCCCGGGGTCTCCGGCGTCGATTCACCCAGTTTGGCAAGGACCGCCTGGAAGCCGCGGTCCATGTTCTCGCCGTGGTCGGAGTCCCCGATGGCGCGGTCGAGCTCGATGAGTTCGACGCGGTGTTCAGCCATGGCCTGTGCGCACAGCGTCAGCCACTTCACGGCCCAGTTGGCATCCAGCACCACGGCTACACGCCCCAGCGCAGGGCGGCGGTGTGCACGGGAGCGTCCCAGAGTTCCGTGAGCTCGTCGTCGAGCCGGAGGACCGAGATGGAACAGCCCTGCATCTCCAGTGCGGTGATGTAGTTGCCCACGAGCGTCCGTTCCACGGTGGCGCCCGCGTCAGCCAGTACCTGCACCGCCCGCCGGTACACGATGTACAGCTCGCTCAGCGGTGTGCCGCCCATGCCGTTGACGAAAAGCAGGACCTTGTCCCCGGAACTGATCTTGAGGTCGGCCAGCACGGGTTCCAGCAGGCGGTTGGTGATGCTGTCGGCGTCTTCCATGGGGATCCGGTGCCTGCCGGGTTCGCCGTGGATTCCGATCCCGATCTCGATCTCGTCGTCGGCGAGGTCGAAACTTGGCGTGCCCGCGTGCGGCACCGTGCAGGCCGACAGCGCGACGCCCATGGTCCTGACGTTGGCGTTGACCCGTTCGCCGATGGCGGCCACGGCGTCCAGATCGTCGCCACGCTCGGCGGCAGCTCCGGCAATCTTCTCCACGAGGACAGTGCCGCCCACCCCGCGGCGGCCGGCGGTGTACAGGGAGTCCTCCACCGCGACATCGTCGTTGACCAGTACGGTCCGGATGCTTACCCCTTCAGCCTCGGCCAGCTCGGCCGCCGTCTCGAAATTCAGGACGTCCCCGGTGTAGTTCTTGACGATATGCACGACGCCGGCACCTGAGTTGACGGCGAGGGTGGCGGGAAGGATCTGGTCCGGGGTAGGTGAGGTGAACACAGCCCCGGGCACGGCGGCGTCGAGCATTCCCCGGCCCACGTATCCGGCATGCAGCGGCTCGTGCCCGCTGCCGCCGCCTGAAACCAGCCCCACCTTGCCGGCCACTGGCGCGTCGTTGCGCGTGATGTAGATGGGGTCTTCGCTGACGGTGACCAGTCCGGCATGCGCCAGGCCGAAGCCCTGCACAGATTCCTGGACAACGGATTTTGGATCGTTGATGAGTTTCTTCATGGCGGTGCTCCTGGCTGTGCTCCTGAAGGATGTGTCTCCGACCCTACTACCGGCATCGCGGCTGGCGGTAGGTTCCTCCGCCCCCGGTTTTCCGGGCGTCCGTCAGGGGCCGACCGGGCCGGGACGCAGCAAAGGGACAGCCCCCAATGACTGTCCCTTTCCTGAGGCCCCCCACATACCGGCCTCCAGAAGTTTATCCATCAATTCGAATAAAGCAAACAGGCGTTTCCCCTGGTGGAAGGGCGCTGCTTCCTAGAGGGTGCGGATCATCCGGGTGTTGCCAAGGGTGTTGGGCTTGACGCGTGCCAGGTCGAGGAATTCGGCCACACCTTCGTCATGTGAACGCAGGAGCTCCGAATACACTTCCGGGTCCACCGCGGACTGGTCCGCCATCACCTCAAAGCCGTGGCGCTTGAAGAAGTCCACCTCGAAGGTCAGGCAGAAGACCCGGGACACCCCGAGGGCCCGGGCCTCCTCCAGCAGGCTTTCCACCAGGACGTGTCCCACCCCTTTGCCGCGCCATTGCCCGGACGCGGCAAGGGTGCGGATCTCGGCGAGGTCCTCCCACATGACGTGCAGGGCCCCGCAGCCGATCATTTCGCCGTCGCTGGACTCGGCGATGCGGAACTCCTGCAGGCTCTCGTAGTACGCCACCGTCTCCTTCGCCATGAGGATGCGCTCCTCGGCCAGGGGAGCCACAAGCTTCTTGATGGCGTGGACGTCGCTGGTGCGTGCTGGGCGGATATGGAAGGAGTCGGTCACTAGGCAATCCTACGAGGCGCAGGAACGGCCGGGAGCCTACAGCCCCAGTTCGGCCGGCAGATCGAGCTCCTGGCCCAGGACGTTTTTCGCCAGGAACCACTCCACCACCTGGTACCAGACCTTGGCGTGCTGGGGCTGGAGGATCCAGTGGTTTTCGTCCGGGAAGTAGAGGAACCGGTGCGGGGTCTGCCCGTCCTGGTCCGCTGCCAGCCGGGACTTGGACAGGAGCTCGTACCAGAGCCGCAGGCCTTCCCCGATGGGCACGCGGTAATCCTTGTCGCCATGGATCACCAGCGTGGGCGAACTGATCTTCTCCGCGTGCAGGTGCGGTGAGTTTTCCAGCGCCATCCCTTCGGTCATTTCCTTCAACCAGTACTGCGAGGCGTCCGTGGTGGGGCCAAACTGGTCCAGCGCCCACAGGCTGGCGTGGGTGACCACGGCCTTGAACCGGTCCGTGTTGCCCGCCACCCAGTTGGCCATGTACCCGCCGAAGGAGCCTCCCATCGCAGCGGTCCGGGCCTCATCGATGTCCGGCCGTTCCACTGCAGCGTCCGTGACGGCCATGAGGTCGGTGAACGGCGCCTTGCCCCAGGCGCCCCAGCCGCGCTGGATGTAGGCCTGGCCGTAGCCCGTCGACAATGCCGGGTCCGGGAGCAGCACCGCGTAGCCCTTTGCGGCCAGGAGCCACGGGTTCCACCGCCAGGTCCAGGCGTTCCAGGATCCCAGGGGACCACCGTGGATCCAGAGCAGCATCGGCGCGGGCGCCTCTGCCGACGCACCCTCGGGAAGGGCAAGGTAGGCAGGCACCCGGGAACCGTCCGGAGCCGTGGCGGCGATCCGCTCCAGCCGGCCCGGGCGGGACGGCCGTTCTGCCGGTACAGGCAGGCGGGTGGTTTCCCCGGTGGCCACGTCGATCCGGACGGCTTCGGGCGGGAATTCATAGGAGCTGCGCAGGGCGTAGGCATACCGGCCCTCCGGCGAGACCACGATGTCGGAGTAGGCCGCAGCGTCCTGCGTCACCCGGGCGACACCCACCTCAGCGGCAGCCGCCGGAACGCTGACCCGGAAAACCGGCGACGCGCCGTCGTCGTCCGCTGTGACCAGGAGGGCGGATCCGTCCGGAAGCCAGGCTGCCGGCCTGGGCCAGCGGTCCCAGTCGTGGGCAAGGGGCCGGAGGCCGCCGGGCTCCCCTGCTCCCCCGGAGACGTCCAAGAGGTGCATCCTGACCTCTGGAGCCTGCTGCGGGGTGGAGTCGCTTTCACTGATCACCACCAGGGTCTTGCCGTCCGGGCTGACCGGACCCGGGAAATAGCTCATACCGTCCTGGTCCAGGAGCACCTTGAGGCTGCCCGATGCCACATCCACCGCCACCAGGACGGAGCGGCTGTCCGCCTTGGCGAGGGGTTTGGCATAGCTGCTGTAGACGGTCTTCCCGTCCGGACTGACAACTGTCTCAGCTTCCCTCAACCGGGGGCCGGCCTCGGGCGTGAGGTTGCGCAGGACCAGGGGCGCAGTGGCGTCAACGGTTGTGGGCTTCCCGTGCTCCTGCTCCTGGCCCGTTTCCACGGCGAAGATCCGCGGCTGGCCGGGGCCCAGGTCGGCGTCCCAATAGCGCACCGGGTACTCGCTGTGCAGGATGGCCGAGACCTTCCGGTCCTTGCGGGATTTGCGCCGTTCGGCATCGTCCTCCTCGTCCGCGGACCCTGCCAGTACCTCGGCCGCCACGAACGCGGCATCGGCGTTCCTGGCGGTCATCACCTTGCCGACGCCGCCGGGCCGGCTGAGGACCACCCTCGCTTCCCCGCCGTCTGCCGGCAGGAGCCACAGGGCATTGACCGGCTCGTCATCGGGGCTGTCCGGATCGGGCCGCGCAGATGTGAAGTAGACATCGCCGTTCGCAGCGAACGCCGCACCGGCCTCGCCCTTGGCGCTGCGGGTGATGCGCCGGGCGTGCTTCTGCCCGGCCGGGTCCAGTTCCCACAGCGCGCTGGCAAATTCGGTGCCCTTGCCGTTCAGGGTGGCGACGGTAGTGACCAGGCGGGTGCCGTCGGGGCTCAGGGCCAGGCCGCTTACCCGCGGGATGGCCAGGTAGTGGTCGAGGTCGTGGAAGGGGGTCAGTGGTTGCTCGTCCGGGATCGCCGGATTCTGATTAGCCATGCCCCGATTCAACACGGTTTGTGGCCGCCGTCACAAACCCTAGCCACTGGCGGGATTTCAGAGGGCAAAGCGAAAGCCCCGCCGCTCCTTCTGGGAGCAGCGGGGCTTTCGTTGTGGAACTTAGACGCTCGGGGCGATTTCCGGGATACGCGGCTTGGCGTTGCCGGCGAAGGTGAACTTCGCGTCGTCGCCTTCGCCTTCGACATCCACCACGACGATGTCGCCGCTGTGGATCTCGCCGAAGAGGATCTTCTCTGAGAGCTGGTCCTCGATCTCGCGCTGGATGGTGCGGCGCAGCGGCCGGGCACCCATTGCGGGATCGTAGCCGCGGGTTGCCAGGAGCACCTTTGCGGCCTTGGTGAGCTCGATGCCCATGTCCTTGTCCTTGAGGCGCTTCTCCAGGCGGGTCACGAACAGGTCCACGATCTCGATGATCTCGTCCTGGGTGAGCTGCGGGAACACCACGACGTCGTCAACACGGTTCAGGAACTCGGGGCGGAAGTGCTGCTTGAGTTCCTCCGTGACGCGGGCACGCATGCGGTTGTAGCCGGTCTGAGTGTCGGTGCCGGACTGGAAGCCGGTGGCTACGCTCTTGGAGATGTCCCGGGTACCCAGGTTGGTGGTCATGATGATCACGGTGTTCTTGAAGTCCACCACGCGGCCCTGGGAGTCGGTCAGGCGGCCGTCTTCCAGGATCTGCAGCAGCGAGTTGAAGAGGTCCGCGTGGGCCTTCTCAACCTCGTCGAACAGCACCACGGAGAACGGACGGCGGCGGACCTTCTCGGTCAGCTGGCCACCCTCCTCGTAGCCCACGTAGCCCGGAGGGGCACCGAAGAGCCGCGAAACGGTGTGCTTCTCGGAGTACTCGGACATGTCCAGCGTGATGAGGGCGTCCTCTTCACCGAACAGGAACTCCGCGAGGGCCTTGGCAAGCTCGGTCTTGCCGACGCCGGTGGGGCCGGCGAAGATGAACGAGCCACCGGGGCGCTTGGGGTCCTTGAGCCCTGCACGGGTACGGCGGATGGCCTGGGACAGTGCCTTGATGGCCTCGTCCTGGCCGACGACGCGCTTGTGCAGTTCGTCTTCCATCTTGAGCAGGCGCGAGGACTCTTCCTCGGTCAGCTTGAAGACGGGGATGCCGGTGGAGTTGGCCAGCACCTCGGCGATGAGATCCTCATCCACCTCGGAGATGTCGTCCATGCCGCCGGACTTCCAGTGCCGCTCCTTCTCCGACCGCTCGGAGATCATCTTCTGCTCCTTGTCGCGGAGCGAAGCTGCACCTTCGAAGTCCTGGGCGTCGATGGCGGATTCCTTCTCCATCTTCAGCTTGGCGATGCGCTCGTCCATGGCCTTGAGCTCCGGCGGAGCGGTCATGCGGCGGATGCGCAGGCGTGCACCGGCTTCGTCGATCAGGTCGATCGCCTTGTCCGGCAGGAAGCGGTCCGAGATGTAGCGCTCGGCCAGGCTGGCAGCGGAGGCCAGGGCGCCGTCGGTGATGGTGACGCGGTGGTGTGCCTCGTAGCGGTCGCGCAGGCCCTTGAGAATCTCGATAGCGTGCGCCACGGAGGGTTCCTTGACCTGGATCGGCTGGAAGCGGCGCTCCAGCGCGGCGTCCTTCTCGATGTGCTTGCGGTACTCATCCAGCGTGGTGGCACCGATGGTCTGCAGCTCGCCGCGGGCCAGCATGGGCTTCAGGATCGAGGCTGCGTCGATGGCGCCTTCGGCGGCACCGGCACCCACCAGGGTGTGGATCTCGTCGATGAACAGGATGATGTCGCCGCGGGTGCGGATCTCCTTGAGGACCTTCTTCAGGCGCTCTTCGAAGTCACCGCGGTAGCGGGAGCCTGCCACCAGGGAGCCGAGGTCCAGGGTGTACAGCTGCTTGTCGCGGATGGTCTCCGGAACATCGCCCCGCACGATCGCCTGGGCCAGGCCTTCGACGACGGCGGTCTTGCCGACGCCGGGCTCGCCGATGAGGACCGGGTTGTTCTTGGTGCGGCGGGAAAGGACCTGCATGACGCGTTCCATTTCCTGCTCACGGCCGATGACCGGGTCCAGCTTGTTCTCGCGGGCAGCCTGGGTCAGGTTGCGGCCGAACTGGTCCAGGACCACGGAACCGGCGGGCGCACCCTCGGGCTGCCCACCGCCGACGCCTGCGCCGGTGGTTTCCTTGCCCTGGTAGCCGGAGAGGAGCTGGATGACCTGCTGGCGGACCCGGTTGAGGTCGGCGCCAAGCTTGACCAGAACCTGGGCGGCAACGCCCTCACCCTCGCGGATGAGGCCGAGCAGGATGTGCTCCGTGCCGATGTAGTTGTGGCCCAACTGGAGGGCTTCGCGCAGCGAGAGCTCCAGTACCTTCTTGGCACGGGGGGTGAAGGGGATGTGGCCGGAAGGAGCCTGCTGGCCCTGCCCGATGATCTCCTGCACCTGCTCGCGAACGCCGTCGAGCGAAATGCTCAAGGACTCAAGAGCTTTGGCGGCAACGCCCTCACCCTCATGGATCAGACCCAAGAGGATGTGTTCGGTACCGATGTAATTGTGGTTCAGCATGCGTGCCTCTTCTTGGGCAAGCACAACTACGCGACGGGCACGGTCCGTAAATCGCTCAAACATTTCGCCACACTCCTAGCTACGACGTACTTTGATGCTACGTGGCCGCCCCTGTGTTGTGGAGCGTGTTCGCCACAGGGGAAACCGCGCCCCTTGCGGGAATAACTGTTGCGGTCCCCGCACAGTGGCCCGCGCCGCACCGGCGGTGCAAAGAATTATCCCGTGCCGGCCTGTGCGGGCGTCCCCGCAAACGGCCAAATAGTCCCGGGGAGGCCAGCCAGGGCAACCGCTCCAATTGCACCTAATGGACAAGTCCGCCCAGCGGAGCCGGGTGGCAATATCCCCCAAATTGAAAAACCCCGCTGCGCCTTGCGGCGGCAGCGGGGTTGGGTGAAGCTAAAGCCCGTCCTAGGAATTTGCCTTTTGGTAGGCTTCCTGGATTTCGGCCTGAATTCGACCGCGGCTGTTAACGGTGTATCCGTTATCCCGGGCCCATTGCCGGATTTGCGCCGAATCGTGGCTGCGGCCCCCCGTAACAGCTTTTGCCCGCTGGGCGCGGCCGCCGGATGCCTTGCGTGCGGCAGTGATGAACCTCTCCAGTGAAGACCGAAGTTCAGCGGCATTGGCTGCGGACAGGTCAATCTCATAGTTGGCCCCATCGAGGCCAAACTTCACATTCTCGTCTGCGGATCCCCCATCCAGATCATCAACGAGGATGATGTTTACTTTCTGTGCCATTAAAGTCTTCCTCTTGCTGGAAAGTCGGTTTTCAGAAAAGCAGGATGTTTCCCGAAAAAAGTATGACTCTTATCTTGGCAACGCGTCAAAGCGCCTAATGGTTCCTTGGGGATAAAGGCAGGAAAGTAGGGGGTTTTTCGCTATTTTGATTCGGGACCCTGGCCGTCCGTGGGCCGCACGGCAAGCGAATCAGCTTCTGCTTGGGCGCGGGCTTCCGCCTGCCGTTCGGCCTTGTCCGCGTTAAAGATCGCCTTCATGGCGAACCAGAAGATCAGGCCCACCACCAGGGAGGGAAGAATGACTGCGACGTATTCCATGGTCAGTGCCCCTCGGGCTTCAGCAGGGGGAAAAGGATGGTTTCGCGGATGCCGGCGCCCGTGAAGAGCATCACCAGCCGGTCGATGCCAAGGCCGATGCCGCCCATGGGCGGGGCACCGTATTCGAGGGCGCGCAGGAAGTCCTCGTCAAGCTGCATGGCCTCCACGTCGCCGGCAGCTGCGTGCAGGGACTGTTCGGTAAGCCGTTCGCGCTGGATGACGGGGTCGATCAGTTCGGAGAACGCGGTTCCGCGTTCCATGCCGCCGATGATCAGGTCCCAGGCTTCGATCAGCCGGCCGTCCTCCCGGTGGGGACGGGCCAGCGGCTGCGCGGACGGCGGGTAGTCGTAGACGAAGGTGGGGTTCAGCAGGGTGGGCTCCACGATCTCACCGAAGAGCTCCACAGCCAGCTTCTCGGCGTCCCACTTAGGATCAACCTTGACCTCGTGCTTAGCCGCAATTTCCCGAAGCACCTCGGCGGGGGTGTCCGGCGTGATTTCCTGCCCAACGGCGTCGGAAAGTCCGGGGTAGACGGCCAGCCAGGTCCACTCGCCGTCGAGGTTGATCTCCCCCGCTTCGGTCTGCAGGACGCGCCCGGCACCCACGGCGTCCGCGGCGTCGAGGATGATCTCCTTGATGCGTTCGGCCATGACGAACTGGTCCGCCCAGGCCTCGTAGCACTCGAGCGTGGTGAACTCGGGGCTGTGGGTTGAGTCCACGCCCTCGTTCCGGAACACCCGGCCCATGTCGTACACGCGGTCGATGCCGCCCACCACTGCGCGCTTGAGGTACAGCTCGGTGGCGATGCGCAAGGTCATCTTCTGGTCGAAGGCGTTCATGTGGGTCTCGAACGGACGCGCAAGGGCGCCGCCGTGGACCAAGTTCAGGATCGGCGTTTCCACTTCCACGTAGCGGTGCCGGAACAGCGTTTCGCGGATGGAGCGGGTGATGGCCGCGCGGGTGTAGACCATTTCGCGGGCCTCGTCGCGGACCATCAGGTCCACGTAGCGCTGGCGGACGCGGGTTTCCTCGTTCAGGTCCGCGTGCAGCACCGGCAGCGGGCGCAGGGCCTTGGACGCCATGGACCAGGAGTCGGCCATGATGGACAGTTCGCCGCGGCGGGAGGAGATGACCTCGCCCTTGATGAACACGTGGTCGCCCAGGTCAACCAGGGCTTTCCAGTCGGCAAGCGCTTCCTCGCCCACGTTGGCCAGGCTCAGCATGGCCTGCAGGCGCGTTCCCTTGCCGTCCGTGCCGCCTTCCTGCAGGGTGGCGAAGCAGAGCTTTCCGGTGTTGCGGACAAAGACCACGCGGCCGGTAACGCCCACGGTGTCGCCCGTGGTCTCGTCGGCCTCAAGGTGGCCGTACTTCTCCCGGATCTCGGCGAGCGAGTGCGTGCGTTCCACTCCCACGGGGTAGGCCTCCGTGCCGCGCTCAAGAAGTTTGGCGCGCTTCTCCATGCGGATCCGCATCTGCTCGCTGGCATCGACGGGCTCTGGGGCATTTTTGGGCGCGGGGGTGTTTTGGGAAGTCACAATCATCAAGTTTACCGGGATTTGGCTTCCGGGACTTTCAGCTGCCCTGCAGGCTCGCACCCTAGGATGGCCGGGTGAAAGAACGGGTACTTCCAACGCACGACGGCGGCAGGCTGGCTTTGTACAGCTACGGCACCGGGGACGCGCCGGGCGAAAAGCGGGTGCTGCTGATCGGTGGGGCGTTCCTCACCGCCCTGATCTACCGGCCGTTCTCCATTGCGCTGGCGAAGGGCCTGGGCGACGGCTGGGCTGTTGACGTCTATGACCGCCGGGGCCGTGGCAATTCCTCCGAGCAGCCGCCCGACTATTCCATGGCCACCGAGATCGAGGACGTTCGGACTGTACTCAAAGCCACTGGCACCCGGAACATCCTGGGCCACAGCCTGGGCGGCGCAGTGGCACTGAACGCCGTGCAGGAGTTCACCGGGACGGCGTTCGTCCCGGACAAGCTCGCGGTGTACGACGCGGCGGTGAACATCGACGGAAGCATCGACACCACGTGGCTGGACGGATTCGAGGACGCCGTGAACAACGGCAGGGTGGGTCACGCGCTGGCGCACATGAAGAAGGCCACCAGCCCGGGTTCAGCCATGGCCAGGATCCCGGAACCGGTCCTGGCCGGCCTGATGGCGGTGTTGTCGCGGACCAAGGTCAACAGGATGTTCCTGCAGGTCATGCCCAGCGGCGTGGGAGAGCTCAGGGCCGCGTACGACGAAAAGGACCACGCCAGGGACTTCAGCGTGCTGCCCGCCGGAACCCACTTCATGGCAGGCGGAAAGAGCCCCAGCTATTACAGGGTGACGGCGGAACGGCTCCACGCCGCTGTGCCGGGGAGCACCTACCAGCTGTCCCCCAAGTGCTTCCACGGCTCCATACCAGCGGCCGTGAAGGAACTGGTGACGGACATCTCGGCATACTTCAAGGACGAAGGTCCGGACGGGAAGCCCCGCCCGGACACTCCTGACGCTATCCCCGTTCGCCGCGGCTGAACCCGGCGAGCGCAGCCGCGTCCGGGATGCCTGCAACCACTTGCTCGGCTAGGCTCAGAGCATGACGCGAGAGAACATCAGGACCCCCGACGGCGGCACGATTGAGCTCTTCTCCACCGGCGCGGAACTCGCTTCGGCGGGTTCGGGCGTGGTGGTGGTGCCGCCTTCGATGGTGACGGCCGCGGACTACACCAAATTCGCTCAGAAGCTCAGCGCCGCCCTGGGCCGGCCGGTGCACACGTTCAACCGGCGCGGCCGCGGTTCATCGTCCCCGCAGCCCGAGGATTACACGCTGGACGTAGACATCCGCGACCTGGACACCGTCATGAAGCACACCTCCAGCACGGATGTCTTTGGCCACAGCTTCGGCGGTGCCGTTGCCTTGCACGCAGCGCGGACCCTTCCGGTGGAACGCCTGGCGGTTTACGATCCCGCGGTCTCCGTGAACGGCAGCGTCACCGCGGACTGGATCGTGGAGTACGAGCGCGCCATCGCGGCAGGCGACGACGACCGCGCCCTCGCTGTCATCCAGCGCGGCCTGGAAGCCAGCGGCTCCTTCTCATCAAGGATGCCGCTCTCCATGCTGACCCTCGCCAACAAACTGACCGCGGGCACCACGGAAGGTAAGCAGCAGCGCGAGCTGATGCGCACCGGCGTCCGCGAGATCAAGGCCATCATTGCCGCGGACATGCCGGCCGAGCCGTTCCAGGCACTGCCTCTGGAGACGCTGATCGTGGTGGGCGAAAAGAGCCCGGCCTACTTCGGCATCGCCTGCGGCCAGATCCACGACGTACTCTCCGGCTCCAGCTACACCATCCTGCCCGGCTTCGGCCACGACGGCGCCATCAAGGCCCCGGACAAGCTGATCAAGGAACTGAGCGACTTCTTCGCCGGCTGAGCCTGCGCAAGGACTAGTGTGCCGGGCCGTGCCCCGCACCTTCGGTCTTGCGCATCATCGCGGAAAGCACGACGGCGGCGACGGCTATGACAGTTGCCGTCATGAAGGCGGCGCTCATCCCGGCGACGAGGCCCGACGTCGCGCTCACCACTGCGAAGATGGACACCAGCAGTGCCGTGCCCGCAGCGCCGGCCACCTGCTGCGTGGTGCTCATGATCGCCGAGCCGTGGGAGTACAGGTGCGGCGGCAGTGGGTTCAGGCCTGTGGTGAAGGCTGGGGTGAACAGCAGTGCCAGGCCGAAACTCAGCCCCACGTGCAGGGTGATGATCCACCACACCGCAGTGCCGGCGTCGAGCATTGAAAACTGCCAGAGCGTCACCACCATGAGGATGGAGCCGGTGACGGTGAGCGGCAGCGGGCCTACCTTGTCGAATGCGCGGCCGATGACAGGGCCGAGCAGCCCCATGGCCAGGCCGCCGGGAAGCAGCGCCAGGCCCGTCTCGAGCGATCCCAGGCCCCGGACCTCCTGGAGGTACAGCGGGAGCAGGATGACGCCGCCGAACAGCGCCATCATGGCCACCACCATCAGCAGGACCGAGACGGTGAACATCCGGAAGTTGAACGCGCGAAGATCCAGCAGCGGCGCGGCAGCCTTCTGGAGGCGGACCTGGCGCAGGACGAAGACCGTGAGCGCTGCGACACCGATCACCAGGGCTGCGATGGCACCGGCGCTGGGTCCCGACTGGCCGCCGTGGCCGCCGCCGATCTGGCTGAGCCCGTAGACCAGGCCGCCGAAGGCGGGGACGGTAAGGACAACGGACAGGACGTCGAGCTTGCCCTTCTCCACCTCGCCCACGTTGGTGAGGTATTTGGCACCGATGGCCAGCGCAGCGAGGGCCACGGGCAGGACGAAGACGAACATGAAGCGCCAGGTGAAGTGCTCAAGGATCAGCCCGGAGACGGTGGGGCCCATGGCCGGTGCCACCGAGATGGCAATGCTCACGTTGCCCATGACCGCGCCGCGCTTGGCCAGCGGGACCAGGGTGAGGATGGTGGTCATCAGCAGCGGCAGCATGATCGCGGTGCCGCCCGCCTGGACGATGCGGGCCAGAAGCAGGACTTCGAACCCTGGGGACACCGCCGCGAGTGCGGTCCCGCCGGCGAACAAACCCATGGCCAGCATGAAGACTGCCCTGGTGGAGAGGCGCTGGAGGATGAAGCCGGTAGTGGGGATCACCACGGCCATGGTGAGCATGAATCCGGTGGACAGCCATTGGACGGTGGGTGCATCCACCCGGAGGTCCACCATGAGCCGCTGCAGGGCGACATTCATGATGGTCTCGTTCAGGATCACCACGAACGTTGCCACCAGCAGGGTGCTGATGATGGTTACGGACTCCCGGGACATCTTCTCCGGTGCGGCGGACGGGGTTCCTTGGCGGATTCCTTCGCCGAGTCCCTGGTCAGGGGCGGACTGTCCGCTGGCGTTTGGAGAGACTTCGGTAGACATGGGTGTTCCCTCAGGGGTGTTTTAAGAGTGATGCGCGGTCGGCGCCGCTGCAGATTCCAACACTCTACCCGTTGGAGTAATTCCTCCGCATGGGTTCTTTTACCCCCGAGGGAACATTAGGGGGTCCCTTTAGGCGGTCTGCCCTGCGTGCTGGCCTTCGGAGATTTCCTCGATCAGCTTGCTGTTGAACGCCGGAAGGTCATCGGGGTTGCGGCTGGTCACCAGGCCCTGGTCAACCACCACTTCCTGGTCCGTCCAGTTGGCGCCGGCGTTCTTCAGGTCGGTTTCGAGGGTGAAGTAGGACGTGACGTTCCGGCCCCGGATAACTCCTGCCTCGATGAGCAGCCACGGTCCGTGGCAGATCGATGCCACAGGCTTGTGCTGTTCAAAGAAGCTGCGGGTGAAGCTCTGGGCATCCTTGTCGACGCGCAGGTGGTCTGCGTTCACCACACCGCCCGGAAGCACCAGTGCGTCGAAGTCCGATGCGTTGGCGTCCCCGACAGTGAGGTCGACGTCGAAGGTATCGCCCTTTTCCGTTCCGTCGTAGCCCTGCAGCTTGCCACTCTTCGGCGCCACCAGGGTGGGCTCGCCGCCAGCGTCCTTCACTGCCTGCCAGGGACTGGTGAGCTCTACCTGCTCCACTCCATCAGTCAGCAGGAATGCCACCTTCTTGCCCGCGATGCTGTGCTCTGACATTTTTCCTCCTCATCCTTGCGGTTGCGCGCTTTTGGCACGCGGGGGTCCCGCTTGAGAGTTGATTGCCTGACCACTCCAGCCTAGGAAAGAGAAAAGTAATAAGCAAGCTGACTATCTGCTCTGGGGCCCCTCCCGGTGGGATGCGTGTTCCTTCTGCTGCGCGCTTCCGCATCTGCGCTGCCCAGGTTCCTTCTCGGGCCGGGTATTTGGGGTGCGGGGAAGACGCTGCCCGTCGGGAATGCGTACGACGGCGGCGCGCGGGTTTTCGGGTCGAGGCGCCTTCGGGTCGGGGTGGCGTTCAACGGTTCGCGTTTGGCGTTTGCGCGGCCAAGGTTCACGGCCTGCATGTCAGTGGGTCGATGGATGATGTCGGTATGGGAATCAGGGGCGGTGCTGGGGTGGTTTTGGAGGGTGTTCGCGCCTCTGTGGCTGCCCTGAATGCGCTCACTCTTGAGGACCAGAACCTTGACGATGCTGCATCGACCGCCGGGGGTGCCGGTGTGGATGTTGGTGCCGGCGTTGATGCGTTGCAGCGGCGGTATGAGCTGTGCCTTGAAGGCTTGGAACTGATAGCCCGGCTGGAAGCTCAGGTCGCCGCGCTAAAGTCCCGGCAGGCTGCCCGAGCCGTTGAACGGCAAGAGGCGATGACGCCGCCGGACGCTTCGGTGCAGGACCGCACTTACGCGCAGATGTCGGTGGTGGAGGAGATCGCGGGTGTCCTGACCATCAGCTCTGCCGCAGCGGGGGCGTTGGTGGAGCAGTCCCGCCGGGTCTGTTCCCTGCCGCTGGTGTTCGAGGCACTGGCTGCGGGCGCGATGTCGTGGCAGCACGCCCGGATCGTTGCGGACGAGAGCGAGGGCCTTACCCCTGAGGGCGCGGCGTCTTTGGTGACGCATTTCTTCGACCCCGCCGCGGCACATCCCGCGCGCGGCGCGGCCCCGGGGGATCTCGTTCCGTCCCGGTTCCGGGCCAAAGTCCGGGCGTGGCGGGAGCGCCACCATCCGGAATCGATCGAGAAACGCCATGCAAAGGGGGTGGCTGACCGGCGGATGGAATACACCCCTGACAAGGACGGCATGGCCTGGGTCTCCCTCTACCTGCCCGGCGACACCGCGTGCGCGATCTGGAACCGCACCACCGCCACCGCCCGCGGCCTCCAAGGCCCCGACGAACCCCGCACCCTCACCCAGCTCCGCCCCGACATCGCCGCTTCCCTGCTGCTGGGGGCTGGCGTGAAGCCCGGAGCCGGGGACACCCCCGCCCACGCCGGGGAAGACGGTCCCGGCCCCGGCGTTCAGGGCAAGCAGGGTGTCACCGGGATCGGGAAGGTCCCTGCCCCGCGGGCCGATGTCCTGGTCACCGTGCCCGTTTTCTCGCTCCTCGGCCTTACCGATGAACCCGGCGTACTGGATGGTTTCGGGCCGATCCCGGCGTCCATGGCACGCAAACTTGTCGCCGACGGGGCGGACTCGTTCTACCGGGTCCTCGTCGCCCCCCGGGACGGGGCACCCTTGGAGATCGACCGGAAAAACTACCGGCTCACCGGGGCCATCAAACACTGGATCCGCATGCGCGACACCAAATGCACCTTCCCCGGCTGCACCAACAAAACCCCCGACAACGAAACAGACCACCTCACCGCCTGGCAACACGGCGGCACCACCAACGTCAACAACCTCGCACAGCTCTGCCCCAAACACCACCGACTCAAACACCACAGCCAATAGACACCCGACCCAGCCAACAAGAATCAACCACCCGGCTGGACCTCACCCACGGGGCGCCACTACAACGCAGAACGATCCAACCCCGAACCAACCCACTGGCCACAATGGCTCCCGGCGTTGTTCAGCGGCGCCCCGGAACAGGAAACCTCAATTGGAGCAACCGAGCAGACAGCCGTGTCCACCGAAAGCCAATTCCAATTCCAATGTCAATGCCTGGACACCAGCCTCGGATGCCCTCCTCCGTGGGAACCCGAAGACCTCAGATATGTGGACCTCTACGATCTGCCGGCCGACGATCCACTCTGGGCGGAATTCCTGGCCACGCCTTTCGCCCTTTCCCGGATGCCATAGGCGCCCGGGCCGTAGGTGCCCGTCCATAGGCTCCCGCACTCAGTCCTGAATCCGGTTCTGCAGCACCGGTCGACTATGCCTTGTGGTGCTCGATCAGCCAGGCCGCCATCTGCCGGGCACGTTTCCCCGCATCCAGGTCACCGCCGATGGCCGAGATGATGGATCCCTTCATCAGGATCTGCCAGGAGCGCGCGAACCCATCGGGGTCCACAAGCCCGGCCTCCTCGGCCAGCGCCTGCACGTGGCCCCGGAGTTTCGCCAGGTAGTTGATGCTGGCCTGGCCCAAGGGGTGCGACGGCCCCATCTCCAGCAGGACCTGGGTAAAGGTGCTCCCCTCAAAGTCATCGCGCTGGAACCATTCCCCCAGGACGTCGAAGATGCTCAGCAGGCGTTCAACCGGCGTGTGTCCCCGCCGACGGGCCTGGGAAACGATCGCTTCCACGGTCCACAGCTTGTCCCGCTGCTCCAGGAAGGCCAGGACCAGCGAGTCCTTGGACGGGAAATGCCGGTAGAACGTGGCTTTTGCCACCCCCGACCTGTCGATCAGCTCATTGACGCCAACGTCCCGGATTCCCCTGCGCGAGAACAGTTCGTAGGCCACCGACAGGATCCGTTCCACGGAATTGGTGCTGCCCTCCGACGCAGCCGGGGAGGACGAATCGGATATCGGGACCTTCGCCTCTGTGCTCATAGGACTTGGAGTCTAGCCCAGAGGAAGACAGACCGGTCTTGCCCGCTGTAGTGTTTTCCCTACGCAGTTCTTTAGGACACCGCACAGGCGCACCGAGGGTCCGCCGGTTTGGAGCAAGGAGGCCCCAATGTCAGCAGAGCGGATGTTCCAAAGTGTGCCGTCGGACCCGGATCCCTGGATGTCCGGTGAGACGCCCGCCGAGGTCCGGCAGTTCGCCATCGAATCGCTCCGGTGGCAGGCCCAGGAAATCATCGATGAGCTGCTCGGCGGCCAGGATCCGGGTGAAGAGCTCGTCAGGGCCCGACTCCGCCGGTGCGTCGCCAGGAACCCGGGCCAGCCCGAACGCGCGCTGCTCGAACAGCTCATGATCAACCGGGACCATCCAGTCCCCTAAGAGGTCCCGCAGGGCTGCCGTAACGGGTCCCGCTTGGCTGCAAGGCAAATCCGGCGCGGCAGCACCCCGTCCCACCTATTTGTCCGAACCTATGCTCCCGGTACCTATGAACTGAGCGGCACGTTGTCGATCAGGCGGACCGGCCCCACCTTGGCCGCGATGAGCGCCAGGGCCTCGCCACGGAAGGGTGTTTCCCGGCAGTTCTCGGCAAGCGGCTCAAGCGTGGCCGGATCCACCACATCGAAATAGTCCAGTTCCACCAAAGGCTGGGATTCCACCATCGCCAGCGCGGAGTCGAGGTCCAGCGGCTCATGGGCGTGCGCCCTTTCCTCCAGCAGCCGCAGGGCCCTGGACAGGACCAGCGCGGCGTCCCGCTCGGCATCGGACAGGAAGCGGTTCCGGCTGGACAGCGCCAGCCCGTCCGTTGCGCGCACCGTAGGCACGCCCACGATCTCCACCGGGAAGTTCAGGTCGGAAACCATCCGCCGGACCAGGGCCAGCTGCTGGGCGTCCTTTTGCCCGAAGTAGGCCCGGTACGCAGGCAGGTTGCCGCCGGCAGAATCCGCGGGGCCGGCGGGAAGGCCGGCCGCCGGCATGCCGTAGTGCAGCAGTTTGGCCACCACAGTGAGTGCGCCGTCAAAGTGGCCCGGCCGCGAGGCGCCCTCCCACTTATCCCCCAGGCGCCCGGAAGTGATCCGCACGAGGGGCTCACCACCGGGGTAGACCTCCTCCACGGAGGGCGCGAACGCCAGGTCAACGCCCTGCTCCTCGAGCAGGGCGAGGTCCGCGTCGAGCGTCCGCGGGTAGCGGTCCAGGTCAACGGCATCGCCGAACTGCAGGGGGTTGACGAAGATGCTGGCCACCACCACATCGTTCTGCTCGACGGCGGTGCGCGCCAGCGTTGCGTGGCCTTCGTGGAGGGCGCCCATGGTGGGCACAAGCCCCTGGGAGACACCCTGTTTCGCGCCGAGCAAACGGGCGCTTTCGGCTTTCAGGCCGGCCAAGGTGGTGACGAGTTGAATGGGCATTCAGTCTTCCTTCGGATCGAGGGCCTCGCGCAGCCCCTTCAGCTGGTCGGGTTTCAGCAGGCCGCGCCCTTGAGCGCGCAGGGCAGTGGCGCGGGCCATCGCAAGGTAGGCCTCAAGCACGTCCCCATGCCCGCCGCCGTCGAACTCCCGCAACGCCTCAGCGTGCGCACGCACGGTGCCCACGTCACCGCGGGCCACGGGCCCGGTCAGCGCAGACTCCCCCGAGGCCAGCGCGTTTTCCAGGGTGGCGCGCAGCAGCGGCCCCAGCATGCGTTCGGGCGATTCCACTCCCACCTCGCGCAGGAGCTGCGACGCCTGTGCCACCAGGGTGACCAAGTGGTTGGAACCATGGGCCAGGGCCGCGTGGTAGAGCGTCCGGTCCGCCTCGGCAATGGCCACGGGCTCCGCCCCCATCTCCACCACCAGCGCCTGCGCGATGGGGAGCATGGCGGCATCGGCCGTCACGCCGAAGGTGCAGTCAAGCAGCCGGGTGAGGTCAAGGCTCATGCCCGTGAACGTCATGGCCGGGTGCAGCGCCAGCGGAACCGCACCGGCGGCACGGACCGGATGCAGTACGCCCACGCCGAACCGGCCCGAGGTATGGGCCACGAGCTGTCCCGGCTGCCAGGCGCCAAGCTTCGCCAGCCCCTCCACCAAGTTCGGCAGGGCGTCGTCGGGCACCGCCAGCAGCACCAGTTCGGCACGCTCCACGATGTCCTGCACTTCCAGGACGGGCACTCCGGGGAGCAGCGCCTCGGCCCGGTCCCGGCTGGCGTCGGACACGGCCGAGACTCCGACGACGGCGTGTTCGGCGGCGCGCAGGGCCGCACCGAGCACGGCGCCCACCTTGCCGGCACCGATGATTCCGACGCCGAGGCGTCCGGGCTTAGCCATGCTGCTGGCCTTCCTGTTGGTAGTGGGTGCGGGCTTCACTGGCTGGCGTCCCGGAATGCGGCGTCCCGGAATGCGGCGCTCCGGGAACCGGTGTGCCCGGCACGGCCGCAGGTTCCACTGTCGGAGCAACCTGCCGCAACCATTGTTCGGTGGTTTGCCGCTTCCTGGCCAGCCGGGCCCGCGCGGATTGGTCATCGAAGAGCTGCCGGGCCTCGTCCAGTCCCGCCTGGCTCAGCCTCGGGGCCACGGGACCGGCCGTCGTGTGCAGGACCAGGTCGGCCACCCGGAACCGCCGCGCCACCGGCCCCTGCTGGATCGCCAGTGACTGCGTGCGTTGGTGTGGCACCAGCACCAGGTCCCGCCACCAGCGCCCGGAACGAATCAGCAGTGCTGTGTCCGTGGCGGCAAATCCGTTCCGGCGCCATGCCAGGGGCGCCAGCAGCCAGGCCCGCCGCGGCGTGGTGGTGAAGCCGCCGCCGGAATCCTTGCCACCGAGTCCGGCGGCAAACACCTCAGCAGGCCGTTCGGTTCCCGGGTCTGGCAGGACCAGCGAGAGCATGGCCATGACGTCCGCGAACTTCCCGACCGGCAGGAGGATGGTCCGGGTGTTCCCTTCCGCGGCGTTGCCGGACGTCCCGTAGCCGGCGGCGTTCACCTGGATCCGGTACCAGCCGAAGGGACGCCACAGTGGCGGCTGGGCGATCTTCACTGCCTGGATCCGGCCCGGCGGAAGTGTCTGCGCCTGGGTGTCCAGCAGCCCATACCGCAGCCGGATGCCGTCCGGTGAGACGGCGGCGGTGAAGTTGTAGCCCTTGTTGAAGAAGTTCCAGTAGCTGGCGGCAAGGCCCAGCGCTGCGGGTACCAGGTAGAAGTAGAAAGCGCGGTTGTCCGTCAGCGCGGACAGGACCACGGAAGCGAAACCGCCCACCACAATGAAGAAACTTTGCTCGCTCAGCAGGAGCGATCCGATAAGGCGCGACGGCGGCACGCGAAGTACCTGGAGTTCCGGTGCCTCGGGTGCGGGCGGCCCGAAGGACGCCGCCGACGGGCTGCCGGGACCTGGAGGCCCCGCGGCGTCGAATCCGGCGGCCGGACCCGCACCGAAATTTGTTTCAGCCCCGGAGGCCCGGGCAAGAATGGTGGCGCGCAACTGGCGGGCGTCGTCGATCCGCAAATAGGCAAGCCGCACCGCTGATTCGCCGGCGTCGGCAACCTCGAACTTGAGTTCGGCCAGCCCAAAGATGCGGGCCAGCAGCGGCTGCACGATGTCAATGGCCTGCACCCGGTCCAGGCGTGCCTGCCGGTGCTGGCGGAAGAGGAGGCCGGTGTTGACCCGGACATAGCCGCCGGAGACCTGGTACTTGGTGAAGTACCAGGTCAGGACGAACCCCAGGACTGCCACAGCCAGTACCGCGGCACCGCCGCCGAGGAGCCACGGCGCACGGCGGGCAAACCCGTCCTCGAACACTGGTTGGCCCTGGAGCGTCCGCTCAAAGAGGTCGCGGCCAAAGAAGAACGTGATGGCGGCCAGCGCAACCCAGCCGCGGACGAACGGCGAGGCAGGATGCACGCGCAGCCACTCGCCGTCGGACGTTCCGTGGCTTTCCGGTGTAGCGGCAGGTGGGAGCGGAGCCGCTCCGGGCAACGGGCCGTCAGTGGTCACAGTCCTGCCAGCCTGGCTTCGCCGCGCGCGGCCAGCTGCTCGCGGAGCCGCGCCCCTTCCGCTGCCGGGAGGCCGGGAATGCGCGCGTTGGTGCCAGGGGATGCCGTATGGAGCTTCACGGTGCACAGGCCCAGCCCGCGCTCCACCGGCCCCACCGCGATGTCCACATACTGCATGCGGCCGTAGGGGACGGCCATGATGCGCTGGAAGAAAATGCCGCTCCTGACGAGGAGGTCCTCGTCGCGCTCGGCGTAGCCAATGGCCCGGACCTGCCGTGGGATGAGAACCAGACGCAACAGGGCGACCAGCAGGGTAACGGCCGGAACGGTGACGGCCAGCCACAGCGGCGGCCACCGCCACCATCCCAGGAGAACTAACACCAGCGGCGCGGACAGGACCAGCACCGTAAGGACGTTGGCCAGCGCCCACTCCACCAGCCGGACCGTCACGTACTTAGGGGAAACCCGCTGCCAGGCAATACCGGGCGGGTCAATCGCCTCGGTACGCATACTCGCCTTCCCCGGCGGCCTCACCGCGGGCGGCGCGGCCCTTCTTCCCGTCGGTACCGGGGGTTTCGCCGTCCTCCGGGGGAATCCTGCAGAACCGCTCGACGAGGAGTCCCACCACGATCATCACCAGGCCGCCGCCGGCCATGGCAAGGGCAAGCCAAGTGATGCCTTGGTCGCTGCGCAGGCTCCAGATCCGCAGCTGGTCAAGGAAAATGCCTGCGTGCCAGCCCAGCAGCACCGTCCCGGCGTACGCACACGCCTGCGCCAGGACCAGGGTCCGGGCGGCCAGCAGGGGGTCAAGCTGCGTCTTCTTCGCCTTGCTGTTGGGCTGGTGGCTGTTCCGCCACCTCAGGATCCGGATCCCCAGGATCAGGGTAATGACGACGATGACGCCCATCGTGGCAAGGGCGGTGGAGGGCAGGACAGGGGTGGCCATGCTGAACCGGCTGGTGACAACCGTGGCCGACCAGCCCGCGATGGCAAGAATGACGCAGATCAGCAGCAAACGCAGCGGGTTGATGGGCTTCATCGCTCGTCCACAGCTCCCGCCGTGGGCAGGCCGTCAAAGTCCCCAAAACCGTCGAACGGGGCAAGATCCTTGAAGTCGTCGGCCTGGACTGCCAAGGTGCTGATCCGTTCGCCGTTCAACGTGGCGCCGGGTTCGATGAGGGACCACGGATAGAGGACGAAAGCGCGTGATGCTGCGCGGGGGTGCGGGATGGTCAGGACGGGATCGTCGCTGCGGAGCTCGCCGTAGGTGATGATGTCGACGTCGAGCGTCCGCGGTCCCCAGTGGACCTCGCGGACCCGGAGGTGCTTGTTCTCCACGGCCTGGCAGTGTTCCAGCAGTTCCGCAGGGGTGAGGATGGTTTCCACGGTGATGACCATGTTCAGGAAGTCCGGCTGGCCGGAAGGTCCGCCCACCGCCTTGGTCTGGACGATGGGCGAGACGGCGAGGAGCCGGACCTCCGGCGGATCCACCAGGTCCGCCACGGCCTCGGTGAGGGTCTCATTCCGTTCCCCAAGGTTGCTTCCCAGGGCCAGCACAGCCTTGGTGTAGATCCCGTTCATGCTTGTGCCCTGGCCGGCGCAGCGGCGGCGCGAGCCCGGTGGACCGTCACTGCCACGTCCCCGAAGGGAACCTCAATGGGGGCCTGCGGTTTGTGGACCGTGATGTCCACGGCTTGAAGCGCGAATTCGGACAGGAGGCTGTCGGCGATCCGCACCGCGAGTGCCTCAATGAGGTTCAGGGGCTCCCCGGTGATCCAGTCGGTAATACGCTGCGCCACCTCGCCGTAGTGGGCGGTGTCCCGGACGTCGTCGGACTGCGCGGCACCGGTGAAGTCCAGGTAGAGCACGGCGTCCACAACAAAGGGCTGGCCCTCCCGGCGTTCGAAATCGAAGACACCGTGGTGGCCGACGGCCGTCACTCCGGTCAGCGTAATCCTGTCCATGGGTCCCCCGGCCCTATTGCGTTTTAGGTACGGCTTGTGTCGAGGGTGCCGCCGCCATGCGCGCCGCCACCTTGACCGCGTCAAGGCTGGAGCCGACATCGTGTACACGCACAGCCCATGCCCCGCGGCTGGCGCTGATCGCCGTGATCGCGGCCGTGGCAGCGTCCCGCTCGTCCGGAGCGGCGGACTTTCCGGCGACGGTCAGGAGGGTGCCGAGGAAACGCTTGCGGGAGGCGGCCACCAGGACCCTGTGCCCCAGGCTGTCCAGCTGGTCCAGGTTTTGCAGCAGTTCCCAGTTCTGGGCGTCGTTCTTGGCGAACCCCAGGCCCGGATCGATGATGATCTGTTCCTGGCTGACGCCTGCGACGTAAAGCTTGTCCCGCAACCCGGCCAACTCCGCCACTACTTCCCCTGCGACGTGCGTGTATTCGGCGAGCGAGTTCATGGTCCGGGCGTCGCCCCGGCGGTGGGTGAGGACGTAGGGCGCCTTTGAGGCTGCCACAAGCTCCACCATCTCGGGTTCGATGGTCAGTCCGGAGACGTCGTTGATGATCGCGGCACCGGCCTTGAGGGCAGCGGCTGCCGTGGAGGCGTGCGTGGTGTCGATGCTGACCAGGGCGCCGGCCTTCACCAACGCTTCGATCACAGGCAGCACGCGGCGCTGCTCTTCATCCGGGGTCACGTCGTCGGCGCCGGGCCGGGTGGACTCGCCCCCGACGTCGATAATGTCAGCGCCGGCGTAGAACATCCGCAGGCCGGCCGCGATGGCGGTGTCCGCCGTCGCGTGCTTGCCGCCGTCGCTGAAGGAGTCCGGGGTGACGTTCAGGATGCCCATGACCAGGGTGCGGCCGGTGGGCAGGTCTTCGAAGCGCGCGGCCGGCCGCGGCTTGCGCAGGATGGGCAGCGGGGATGTTGCGGGCCCCGTTCCGGGGGCTGCAGCGAGTGTATCCATGGTCTGTGGTTACCTTCCGAGGATGAGGCTCATGGCTTCGGCACGGGTGGCCGGGTCATGAAGCTGCCCGCGGACCGCACTGGTGACGGTCTTCGCTCCGGGCTTGCGGATGCCGCGCATGGACATGCACATGTGCTCGCATTCGACAACGACGATGGCACCGCGGGGTCTGAGGTGCTGCACCAGCGCCTCGACGATTTCGGTGGTCAGCCGTTCCTGCACCTGGGGGCGGCGGGCGTAGATGTCCACTAGCCGGGCCAGCTTGCTCAGCCCGGTCACCTTGCCGTCATGCGAGGGAATGTACCCGACGTGGGCCACCCCGTGGAACGGCACCAGGTGGTGCTCGCACGTGGAATAGAACGGAATGTCCTTCACCAGGACCAGTTCCTCATGGTCCAGGTCGAAGGTGGTGGACAAGACGTCCGCCGGATCATGGTGCAGCCCGGCGAACACCTCCGCATAGGCCTTTGCAACCCGTTTGGGGGTGTCCACGAGGCCGCCGCGGTCCGGGTCCTCGCCGATGGCAAGGAGGATCTCACGGACGGCCGCCTCAATCCGTGGCCGGTCCACCTTTTCGCTCTTGGAGTGGTGGGAACCGGCCTCCGCCGGGTAGGCGGCGGAGGCGGAAACGTCGTCGTCGTCGAAGGAAGTCACAGGGAAAGCTTAGCCGCGAAGGGTGTCAGGCCCCGAGTCGGGGGTGCCTCCATGAAACGGAGCGTCTTCCGGAACGCCCTGCGAATGCGGGGGCTGGGCGTCCAGCGGCTCGTCCAGCCGGGCCTTCTTGGCTTCCTCCTGTGCTTCGCGCTCTGCCCGCTCCCGGCGGCTCTCCACCGGCCCGGTGAGCTGCACGGCACGGGTCTCCTTGGACAGCCACACCTCGCGGAAGTCACGCTTGCGCACGTCACGGAAAATGTCGGCAATCTCGGCCTGGTTGAGGGTTTCCCGCTCCAGCAGTTCCAAGGCCAGGATATCCAGGATGTCCCGGTTTTCGGTGAGGATTTCGTAAGCCTCGTCATGCGCCTGCTCGATCAGGCGGCGGACTTCCTCATCCACGACATAGGCAATCTGGTCCGAGTAGTTGCGCTCGTGCCCGGCGTCGCGGCCCAGGAAGGGCTCACCCCCGCCCTGGCCCAGGCGCACGGCGCCGACGCGTTCGCTCATGCCGTATTCGGTGACCATCTTGCGTGCGGTGCCGGTTGCCTTTTCGATGTCGTTGGAGGCGCCGGTGGAGGGATCGTGGAACACGATTTCCTCCGCCACCCGGCCGCCCATGGCGTAAGCCATCTGGTCGAGGAGTTCGTTGCGGGTCACGGAGTACTTGTCGTTCTCCGGAACCACCATGGTGTACCCCAGGGCCCGGCCGCGGGGAAGGATGGTGATCTTGGTGACCGGCGCCGAGTTCCGCAGGGCAGCCGCCACCAGGGCGTGGCCGCCTTCGTGGTAGGCGGTGATCTTGCGCTCGTGTTCCTTCATGACGCGGCTGCGCTTCTGCGGGCCGGCCATAACGCGGTCAATGGCCTCGTCGAGGGCACGGTCGTCAATCAGGTTGGCGTTGGAGCGGGCCGTGAGCAGCGCGGCCTCGTTCAGGACGTTGGCCAGGTCCGCACCGGTGTAGCCAGGCGTCTTCTTGGCAACGGCCTTCAGGTCGACGCCGGGGGCCATCGGCTTGCCCTTGGCGTGGACCTGCAGGATCTGGTCGCGACCAATCATGTCGGGCGCGTCCACACCAATCTGGCGGTCGAAGCGTCCCGGACGCAGAAGGGCCGGGTCCAGGACGTCAGGCCGGTTGGTGGCGGCAATAAGGATGACGTTGGTCTTGACGTCGAAGCCGTCCATCTCTACCAGGAGCTGGTTGAGGGTCTGCTCGCGTTCGTCGTTGCCGCCGCCGATGCCAGCGCCGCGGTGCCGGCCGACGGCGTCGATCTCATCCACGAAGATGATGGCCGGCGAGTTGGCCTTGGCCTGTTCGAAGAGGTCCCGGACGCGGGAGGCGCCGACGCCGACGAACATTTCCACGAAGTCGGAGCCCGAAATGGAGAAGAAGGGGACCCCGGCCTCGCCTGCAACGGCGCGGGCCAGCAGGGTCTTACCAGTACCGGGCGGGCCGTAAAGCAGCACACCCTTGGGAATCTTGGCGCCGACGGCCTGGAACTTGGCCGGTTCCTGCAGGAATTCCTTGATTTCCTGCAGTTCCTCCACAGCTTCGTCCGAGCCCGCGACGTCGGCGAAGGTCACCTGCGGCATGTCCTTGCTGACCATCTTGGCCTTGGATTTGCCGAACTGCATGATCTTGGAGCCGCCGCCCTGCATGCGGGTCATCAGGAACCAGAAGAGTGCGCCCAGCAGGATCACGGGGATCAGGAGGGAAAGCAGGCCTGAGAACCAGTTGCTTTCAATCGGCTGGTCCGTGAAGCCTTGGGCCGGCTTGGCGTCGGTGACAGCCTTCACCACGTCCTGTGCGCGGGCATCCACGAAGAAGAACTGGACGCTCTTGCCTTTGTCCTGCCCGTTCACCTGCAGGTTGTCCTTCAGCGTGAGGTCAACGCGGTTCTCGCCGTCAAAGATCTTGGCCTGCTCCACCTTGTTGCTGGAGAGCAGTTCAAGGCCTTTGTCCGTGTCGATCCGGGCCGCACCGCCGGGGGCGAGCGTTGCAAAAGCCACGAGGAGCAGACCGACCACAACGACGATCCAGATGCCCGGGCCTTTGAAGAAGTTCTTAGCTTTCATCTGTTCGGGGGCTGGCCCCGTCCCTTCCGGTAGTGCTTCACGGCGAGTAGTCTGCGCGCGTGATGGTGCTGCGTCAGCTTCTAGCTATACACCGTCCGGAGTAAATCACGCATAGCGAAAAGCAAAAGTTCCCTGTGGGCGTAGCGGCCCGGTCCCTCCGCCGCCGGGCGCACGGAAGGGTGTGCGCCGGGCGGTGCGGGCCGGGGCTTTCCGCGGCCGGCGCCTACTCGTAGACGTGCGGGGCCAGGGTGCCTACGAAGTCCAGGTTGCGGTACTTCTCGGCGTAGTCCAGGCCGTAGCCCACCACGAATTCGTTGGGGATGTCGTAGCCGACGTACTTGACGTCGATCTGAACCTTGGCGGCGGTGGGCTTGCGGAAGGCGGTGCAGATTTCCACGGAGGCCGTCCCGCGGGATTCCAGGTTGGTCTTGAGCCAGGACAGGGTCAGGCCGGAGTCGATGATGTCCTCGACGATCAGCACGTCCTTGCCCATCAGGTCGGTGTCCAGGTCCTTGAGGATCCGCACCACGCCGGAGGACTGGGTGCCGGAGCCGTAGGAGGACACGGCCATCCAGTCCATGGAGATGTGGCTGTGCAGCGCCCGGGCCAGGTCAGCCATGACCATCACGGCACCCTTGAGGACGCCAACGATGAGGATTTCGCGTCCCTCGTAGTCCTTGTCGATCTGCGCGGCGAGTTCGGTGATCCGCTGCTGGATCTGTTCCTTGGTGTAGAGAACGTGCTTGAGATCTGCCTGGACGTCGTTTGAATCCACCAATGGCTCCTGTTTAGATGCGGGGTGCGACTATTTTGCGGGCGGTTTTTGAGGCCGGAATACTAGCTTCCCACAGCGCGCGGGTTCGCGGGGAACGGAACCGGCGGCGCCCCGGGCCCCTGCAGCGGCAGTGTCCTTCGATTCCTCCAGCTGCGCGAGCGACAACCGGTACACCGCCACTCCGCCGGGAAGCTCCACGGGACCGGCTGAACCTTGCCGCCGCAGCAGTGCCTCCGCCGCCAAAAGGCGCCGGTAGCTGGGCTGCTGGCCGCCGGCGTCGGCCGCTGCCTTGGCGATGACGCGGAACCTGATGGCAGGCGCCAGCGCGCGCAGCTCCTCCTCCGGCAGGCTCAGGTCCCTGCCTTCCCGCTCCACCAGGGAGGCGTACGTGCTTTCCGCCACATCCTCGAGGTAGTCGGCGTCCAGCTGGAGGATGGCAGCGGTTCGGGCCAATGATTCGGCGACGCCGGGACCCAGTTTTTCCTCGAGGTGCGGGAGGACTTCCACCCGGGTCCGCGACCGGGCGAAGGCGGGGTCGGAGTTGGTGGGATCGTGCCAGGGATCCAGCTCCTCCACGGCGCAGATTTCTTCCGTGTCCGCCCGCCGGAGCTCCAGGAAGGGGCGCAGGAGGACGGCATTTCCGGTTCCAGGACGGGCCGGCCGCATACCGGCCAGGGACCGCGTGCCGGAGCCGCGGGCCAGGCCCAGCAGTACTTGCTCCGCCTGGTCGTCCAGGGTGTGGCCCAGCAGCACTGCCTGCGCGCCCTGATCTGTGGCTGCAGCCTCCAACGCGGCGTGCCGGGCTTCGCGGGCGGCGGCCTCGGGGCCCATTCCGGCGCCGGCCACCGTGACGGTACGGATTTCCACCGGCTGCAGGCCCAGGTCCTGCAAGGCTTCAGCCGTGCGGGCGGCGACATCCCCGGACCCCTCCTGCAGCTGGTGGTCCACCACCACGGCGCCGACGGTCAGCGGGTGGCCGTCCACGTGGCCGCGGCGGGCGAAGTGGGCGGCCACGGCGGCGAGCGCCAACGAGTCCGGTCCGCCGCTGCAGGCTACGAGGACGTGGCGGGGATAGCCGGCGCCGGCCAGGGCGTTCTGCAGCAGTTTGCGCGCAGTGCCGACGACGGGCGCCAACCTGCCGGGCCGTCGTCGGCCGCTCCGGGCGCCCTGTGCTTCAGCCGCCGGGGCGCCCACCGGTACCTCTGAAGGCAACTAGAGGCCCATCCGGTCGAGCCACAGCTTGGCATCGTGGATTTCGGGCTCGGTGGGAAGGTGGTCCACCGAGTCCCACACCTTGTTGAAGCCCTTCATGCCGGCCACGTCCACCACGGCGCGGACAAAGCGGGCGCCGTCCGAGTACTGGCGCATCTTGGCGTCCAGGCCCAGGAGGCTGCGGATGAACTTCTCGATCACGCCGCGGTCCTTGCCGCGGTCGTTGAAACGCTGCCGGATAGTCTTCACGGAAGGCACGATGCTGGCGTCCACGGCATCCATCACCACATTCGCGTGCCCCTCGAGCAGGCTCATCACAGCGGTGAGGTGCGAGATGGCGGCCTTTTCCTCGGGATCCTGCAGCAGGTCCAGGATGGCGCCGCGGCCCGGCGCGTTACCACTGGCGGAACGGTCCTTCAGTGAACGCGCGGCAGCTGAGGCACGCTCCATCAGGGAGTCGACGTTGCCCAGGAGGTGCCCGCTGAGTTCGTCGATTTGCTCCAGCATGTGGTGGCGCAGCCACGGTGCCGCCGCGAACTGCACCCGGTGCGTCTGCTCGTGCAGGCACACCCAGAGCCGGAAGTCCTCCGGGGCGACGTTGAGTTCGCGTTCCACCGAGATGATGTTTGGTGCCACCAGCAGGAGCCGGCCTGCGGCAGGGGCGGTGGAGTTCTCCGCGAGGGCTGCAAAGGGATCGTATTGGCCCAGGACTTTGCTGGACAGGAAGGCGAGGACGGCGCCCAGCTGGCTGCCGGTGATGGCGCCGCTGACCTGGGCGGCCGCGGGGCTGAGGTTTCCGCGGCGGGTGTCAAGCATCTTTTGCATGGCGGGCTTGAGCATTACCGCGAAGCTTTGGGTGTTGGCCTTGGCCCAGGATGCCCGGTCCACCACCAGCACGGAGGAATCGCGAAGGTCTCGGGCCGCTTCCAGCCCGGTGATTTCGTGGACATGGGGAACGGATGCGTCAGCGAGCCGGCGCAGGCTGTCCACCGCCTCGCCGATGGCTTTTCCGTCGAGCACGGGTCCGGCCGGAGCCAGCCGCGCCGCGGCAGAGGCAGCGAGGTCCCAGTTGATCAGGGCCTGCGCCTGGTTGGACTGGGCTTCCGGGGACAACGTCGGTGCGGACTCGCGCGCAGTGGACTCCATGGTTCCCATCAGAACACAGCAGGCCGGGGATCGTCCTTAAGTTCGCTGACCGGCGAAACTTCCACAGCCCCTGCACAGGGAGGCGAAAGCGCTGTCCCAGTCCGGACCCGCACAGTGGAAACCACGAAACATCCCGCCCGCACAGGAGCGGCCCTTACCCGCATGGGCGTTGCCGCCCCGCACCGTCTATGCGGGGCAGGGCCGCCCATGCGCTTCACCGCCGGGCCATCCCCACCGAAGGAGGACACCATGATCCCCTACCGTCCCATCGCTCCCCTGACCGTCGGTCCGCGCAAGGGCTGGAAGTCGGTGCTGGCCGCCGTCGTCATGGCCGCACTGCTTGGCACCACCGCACCGTCCGCTATGGCTGCAGTTCCGGCGCCCGCCGCCGCGTCAGCCGCGGAGGCGGCACAGCCGGGAACCGTCCCCGCAACGGAGCGCCGCGCGGAGTAGGCAACCCTACCGGCAGCCGCAGCCTGCCAGGGCGGTGGCTGCCCGGTCCAATGCCACCTTGTTGCCGGCAGCTCCGGGCGTCAGTCCGTTGCCGATGAAGGAGAACACCAGGAGCCGTCCGTCTGCGTCAACCACATAGCCGCTGAGCGCCAGCACCGTGTTCAGGGTTCCGGTCTTGGCGCGGACCAGCCCGGCGCCGCCGGAGGTGGTGGAGTCCCCGTAGCGGGTGTCCAAGGTGCCGGACAGTCCGCCCACCGGGAAACCGTCCAAGGCAGAGCGGAGCCTGGTATCAGCGCCGGTGGTCATGGCGCGCACCACGTCCGTGAACTGGCGGGCCGTGACCTGGTTGCCCATGGCCAGCCCGCACACATCCACCAGCTTCACGGCGTCCGGGGTGACCCCCGCTGCCGCCAGTTCGGCGGTGACTGCGGCCGTGGCGCCATCGTTGCTGCCGGGCCGGCCAGTGGCCACCGCCGCCATCCGGCCCATGGTCTCGGCCAGGTAGTTGTCCGAGACCTGCAGCATCAGGTCCACCTGTTCGGCCACGGTGGCCGAGTCAACCCTGGCCAGGACGGCAGCACCGGCCTTGGCCGCGCCGGCTGAACGGTCGACGCCGGCCGCGACGGTCAGTCCCGCTCCGGCACCAGCTGCCTGGAGCCGTGCCGCGAATTCCTGCGCTGCGGACATGGCCGCATCCTGGGGGCGGGGACCGGTGGTGACGGCTGGGTCGAACCGCGCGGAGTTGAGCGCCAGCGGGTAGAGCGGGGCGATTTCGCCGGCTTCCACGTCGCCGGACAACCAGTTGGGATTCAGTGCAGGGCCGGTGAAGAGGGAGTCGTCCACCAGCACCTTGATGTCGCCGGTGGTGCCGGCGGCCTGCAGGGACTGCATGGTCAGGGCGGCAAGCGTGGCCAGGCCGGCATGGCCCAGTGTCTGCCCGGGCTGCGATTCCCCTGCCCCCAGGAGGACGTCTCCGCCGCCCACCAGGACCACCTGGCCGGGAGCAGGGCCCTGCACCACCTTGGTGGTGAACCGGTGGTCCGGTCCCAGGGTGCGCAGCGCGGCCACGGCAGTCAGCAGCTTGAGGTTCGACGCCGGCACCCGGCCTTCCGAGCCACCCCGGTCAAAGAGGACCTGGCCCGTGAGCGCGTCCTGCACCATGCCTGTGAAAGTACCGCCGCCGTCGGCCGTGAGTACCGGTTCCACCTGCGCCGCCACGGCAGACGCTGCGGGCACCGGGGCCGAAGGCTGGAGGGGTGCAAGCACCTGCGGGGCGGACAGTGTGGCGGGGGCCTGCTGCCAGGCCGGCGCAGGGATGGCCGGCGCCGGGGCCTCCGGTCCGCGGAACCCAGGAGCAACAAGCAGTGCCGCCGGAAGGGCCAGCGCGAGCAGGACCAGGGTGGCCAGGACCAGGTGCCAGGGCTTCCCTGCCTCCCGGGCCATGCTGCCGGAGCGTCGGAAACGCCGGTCGCGCAAACGTTCCCCGCCGGGTGGTGTGGTCATGCTGGTGCCGGTCCTCAAGTCCTGAAATTTCCCCACAAGTTCCTGATTCCAGGGCCTCTCGCTATATCCTCAATTGTAGTCGGCGGCACCGACACGCTTTTTGATAGGCCCGTCCTGTGTGCCGCGCACCCCCTGCAATTGCCGAGGAGCATTCCCATGAAGCACGACGTGACCATCGAGATCCCCAGGGGATCACGCGTCAAGTACGAAGTTGACCACGAGACCGGCCGCGTCCGCCTGGACCGCGTCCTCTTCACCTCCATGCAGTACCCCACGCACTACGGGTACTTCGAGAACACCCTCGGCGAGGACGGCGACCCGCTGGACGCACTGGTGCTCCTGCAGGACTTCGACCTGCACCCGGGCGTCATCGTCGAATCCCGCCCCATCGGCGTGTTCAACATGACCGACGACGGCGGCGGAGACGCCAAGATCCTATGCGTGCCGGTGGACGCCCGCTTTGACCACATCCAGGAAGTCAGCGACGTCAACGAGTTCCTGATCAAGGAGATCGAGCACTTCTTCACCCGCTACAAGGACCTGGAGCCGGGCAAGTGGGTCAAGGCCGAGGGCTGGGGCGACCGCGCCGCAGCCGAAGCCGAGCTGGAAGCCTCCATCAAGCGCTACGTCCCCACCGGACACTAGTTTTCTTGGTGGTTGAGCTTGTTGAAACCTTGGGGTTCTGACAAGCTCAACCACCAGTACGACGGCGGGTGCCCGGCTTTCCGAAGCCGGGCACCCGCCGTCGTTGTTTCAGGAAGTTATGGCAGGGTGGGGCTGTGAATTCCGAGCCAGCCGTGACGTCCCAGCTTCTGTTCCATCCCCCGTGCGGGCCCGTCAGCGGCTGGCGTGACGGCGACGTTGTGCGTGCCTCCGGCATTCCCTACGCCCGGGCCCCGCGTTTCCAGGCGCCGGTACCGGTCCGGGACTGGACCAGCGAATATGCCGCCACGTCCCCCGCTCCCGCATGCCCGCAGGCGCCGGTCCCGTTCCTGGACGACGTCTTGGGCACGAAATACGGCGAGCTTCCGGGCAGCGAGGACTGCCAGAACCTTTCCATCACCCTGCCCGTCCGTCTGGAACCGGATGAGAAGCTGCCTGTCATGGTCTGGATCCACGGCGGCTCCTACACCACGGGCTCCGGGGACCTCGCCATCTTCGACCCTGCACGGCTGGTGGCCGAAGACCGGGTGATCGTGGTCTCGGTGACATACCGGCTTGGACTGTTCGGCTTCCTGGCCACACCTGCAGGGCGGCCCGGCAACCTGGGGCTCCTGGACCAGCTTGAGGCCTTCCGGTGGGTGCAGCGGAACATCGCCGCGTTCGGGGGCGATCCCGGCAGGGTCACTGCGTTCGGCCAGTCCGCCGGAGGCGACGCGATCGCCCACCTGATGGCCACACCCGAGGCTCCAACCCTTTTCCAGCGCGCCATCATCCAAAGCGCTCCACTGGGCATCACCCGCGGCCGGGCGAAGATGAACCAGGCCATGGGAATTGCCGCGGACGGCGTCACGGAACAGACCCCTGCCATGGACGTGGTGGCGCTCGAAGCAGAGGTGACACAGGTGGCCAAGAAGTTCGGGATGTTGGCCGCCATGCCTTTTGGCACCCAGTACGGCCATGATCCGCTTCCCGCGGAGTCCGTCATCGAGGCCGCCTGGAACCGGACGGCCCCCGCCATCGAGGTGCTGATCGGCCATACCTCCGAGGAAGCCCGGCTGTTCCTTCCCCGCAGCCCGCACCTGATGCGCCTGGCCGCGGTTCCGGTGGTGGGCAAGGCCGCCGTGCGCGCCATCGACTGGCTGGTGACCGAAACCGTGTACGGCCGGGCCACCCGAAGGTTTGCGCGCCGGCATGCCAAAGCGGGCGGGAAGGCGCACCGGTACGTCCTGGACTGGCATGCACCCGGCAACATCTTCGGCGCCGCCCACACCATCGACCTGCCGCTGCTGCTGGGAAACCGCAAGACGTGGGACGGCGTGGGCCTGATCGCCGGCGCCCGCTGGGAGGATGTGGACATGACCGGCAGGGCGGTGAGGTCATTGTGGGCCGGTTTTGCCCGTGGTGATGACCTGGGCGAGGCCGGCGCAGTGGACGGCGCCCTGCACTACCGGCGGATCTGACAGCCCATGAGGACCCTTGGCGTGGACCTGGCGGCGGCCACCAAGAAGACTGCCGTGGCCGTCATCGACTGGACCGAAGACCGGGCCCGGCTGGCCCACCTGGCCCTGGACGTGGACGACGAGGAGATCGTGGAGCTGTTCGGCAGCTGCGACATGACCGGCGTCGACTGCCCCGTGGGCTGGCCGGACGCCTTGATCCCGTTCCTCACCGGCCACCTCAACTTCGACGCCGCGCCCGTCCTGGAACATGACGGCATCGCGGGCCGGCGGCTTCTTGCGTACCGGGACACGGACCGGTTCTGCACCGCCCGGACCGGCCTGATTCCGCTGAGCGTTTCCGCGGACCGGCTGGCGCACCCTGCCATGCGCTGCGCGGTGATCCAGGCAAAGATCGCGGCGGTGTACGGGCCTCAGCTCCGGGACGGCTCGGGCCGGCTTGCCGAGGTGTACCCGGCGGCATCACTGAAGATCTGGGGCCTCAACGGCCGGGGTTACAAGGGCCGCGGCATCCCCGAAGCCGAACGCCTGGGCCTCCTGCTGGCGGCCCTCGAGGAGCAGGCCCCGTGGCTGGACCTCGGCGCGCACCGGGACCGGATTACCGCTTCGGACGACCTGTTCGACGCCGTCATCGCCTCGCTGACCGCCCGGGCCACAGCCCGCCGTCGGACGATCCTGCCCGATGATGCCCACGCGGAAGCTGCCCGCAGCGAAGGCTGGATCCACCTGCCCTCCTGCACGCTGGACGACCTCCCGCTCTAGGAGACTGCTGAACTAATCGGCGGATGTGGGCGCGTCGACTGGACTGGTGGGTCTGGTGGTTAAGACTGGTCTTATGCAGGGACGCGAGGACGCGCAACGCGGGTATTTGGATGTGGAGGCATTGGCCGGGGAGTTGTTGGCTCCG